>DYPB01000030.1 GCA_020720185.1 Flavobacterium psychrophilum
ATCCAACTCCACTTTCAAATTTTTAATGATAAATTCTTGTCTATCAGGGGTGTTTTTACCCATATAAAAAGATAATAATTGTTCTATCGAAGTGTTTTTGTCCATCATAATTGGGTCAAGCCGAATGGTTTCGCCAATAAAATTCTTGAACTCATCTGGAGAAATTTCTCCTAATCCTTTAAATCGAGTAATTTCTGGCTTTGGCTTTAACTTTTCGATGGCATCTTTTCGTTCTTGTTCGTTGTAACAATATATGGTTTCTTTTTTGTTTCTGACTCTAAAAAGTGGTGTTTGCAAAATATATAAATGTCCTTCTTTTATTAATTCTGGAAAAAATTGTAAGAAAAAGGTAATCAATAACAATCTAATGTGCATTCCATCAACATCGGCATCGGTAGCAATAACAATATTGTTGTACCGCAAATCTTCCATTGAATCTTCAATATCTAAAGCAGCTTGCAAAAGGTTAAATTCCTCATTTTCATAAACAATTTTTTTTGTCATTCCGTAGCTGTTCAAGGGCTTACCACGCAAACTAAAAACGGCTTGGGTGTTCACATCTCGGCTTTTAGTTATCGAACCCGATGCTGAATCTCCCTCGGTGATAAACAATGTACTTTCGAGATTTCGTGGGTTTTTGGTATCGGTCAAATGGGCTCTGCAATCTCGCAATTTTTTGTTGTGCAAATTGGCTTTTTTGGCTCGGTCTTTGGCTAATTTTCTAATGCCCGAAAGTTCTTTTCTTTCCCGTTCGGCTTGCAATATTTTTTTTAATAGTGCATCTGCAATTATGGGATTTTTGTGTAAATATCCGTCTAATTTATCTTTTACAAAATCGTTTACAAAAGTTCTAACTGATGGCATTCCAGGTTCTGAACCCATTTCTGTTGAACCCAATTTTGTTTTGGTTTGGCTCTCAAAAACAGGCTCCATAACTTTTATAGAAATGGCTGTAACAATAGATTTTCTTACATCAGAGGTTTCAAATGGTTTGTTGTAATATTCTCGAACAGTTTTTACAATCGCCTCTCTATAAGCAGCTAAATGTGTACCTCCTTGTGTGGTATTTTGACCATTTACAAACGAGTGATACTCTTCGGAATATTGGGTTTTGCTGTGAGTTAAGGCAATTTCGATATCCTCGCCTTTAAGATGAATGATTGGATATTCTAAATCCTCAACACTGATGGTTTCTTCCAATAAATCTTTTAATCCATTTTCAGAATAATATTTCTCTCCATTATAAACTATTGTTAATCCGTTGTTTAAATAACAATAATTTTTTAGCATTTTGACTACATATTCATTCCTGAACTTATAGTTTTTAAAAATAATTTCATCTGGAATAAACGAAACTTTTGTTCCTTTTCGTTTGGTAGTTTCAATAATATCTTCTTCCAAAGTAAGGTTTCCAGCCGAAAATTCAGCAATTTTTTGTTTATCATCTCGAACTGATTCTACTCTAAAATAATTGGATAACGCATTCACCGCTTTTGTTCCTACACCGTTTAATCCTACTGATTTTTTAAAGGCCAACGAGTCATATTTTCCACCTGTATTCATCTTGGAAACCACATCAATAACTTTTCCTAATGGAATTCCACGACCATAATCACGAACGGTAACCGTTTTGTCTTTTATGGTTACTTCAATGGTTTTTCCTGCTCCCATCACAAACTCATCAATACAATTATCAATGACTTCTTTTAATAAAATATAAATACCATCGTCAGGACTTGAGCCATCACCCAGCTTACCTATATACATTCCAGGCCGTATACGGATATGTTCTTTCCAGTCTAACGATCTAATATTGTCTTCGTTATATTGTATTTGGTCTGTCATTTTCTTTTTATCGAATTTTAGTATATTCCTTTTGGTTGATGCAAAAAAACACCAGCATAAGATGTGCTAAAATACATTAAATCTATTAAGCAAAAAAGAAGTTTTCAGAAAGTTATTAAGAATGATATTGACAAAATTATTGATATAAAAACAGAAGATATAAACTATTTTATCTTAAATTTGCTAAAAAATAGAATAACTATGACTATAAATCCTTATTTAATTTTTAATGGAACTTGCGAAGAAGCATTCCTTTTTTATCAATCCGTTTTTGGTGGCGAAATTCCTTATATGGGTAAATTTAAAGATATGCCTTCAGATGGAGAATCTAAATTATCAGAAAAAGATGCAAATAAAATTATGCATGTCTCTTTGCCAATTGGTAACGGAACAATAATAATGGGAAGTGATAGCAATACCGCATCTGGAGATGTAAAAATAGGTGATAATGTTTCTATTTCAATAGATACCGATAGTTCAGAAGAGGCTGATAAACTTTTTAATGGGCTTTCTGCTGGCGGAAATATAAAAATGCCACCTCAAAAAACCTTTTGGGGTGCTTATTTTAGTATGTTTGAAGATAAATTTGGCATTCATTGGATGATTAATTTTGACGAAAAGAAATGAAAATAATAGCCGTAATTCCAGCCAGATACGCATCAACAAGATTTCCTGCAAAATTGATGCAAGATTTAGGAGGTAAAACTGTAATATTAAGAACTTATCAAGCCACAGTATGTACAAATTTATTTGCAGATGTTTTTGTTGTAACAGATTCTGATATTATTTATAATGAGATAGTTACAAACAACGGGAAAGCAATAATGAGTCTTAAAAATCATGAAAGTGGTAGCGACCGAATTGCAGAAGCTATTGAAGCTATTGATTGTGATATTGTTGTAAATGTTCAAGGAGACGAGCCATTTATTGATAAAAATTCACTAAAAACATTAATAAATGTTTTTAAAAATGATACTGAAAACAAGGTAGATTTAACTTCATTAATGAGAGAAATTACCGATGAAAACGATATTAATAACCCAAATAATGTTAAAGTTGTTGTTGATCAGTATGGTTTTGCATTATATTTTTCTAGAGCCGTAATTCCATATCCAAGAGAGAGAAATGTTGGGGTAAAGTATATGCAACATATTGGTATATACGCATTTAGAAAAAAATCTTTGTTAGATTTTTATAGTCTTTCCATGAAATCATTAGAGAGTTCTGAAAAATTAGAACAATTACGATATCTTGAATATGGAAAACGAATTAAAATGATAGAAACCAATCATATAGGAATTGGAATTGACACCATTCAGGATTTGGAAAAAGCTAGAAAAATGCTTTGACAAGTTTTAGAATATCATTAATTTTTAAATCCTGTTTATCAATCAGGATTTTTTTATTTTATAGATGTAACAAAAAATAAAGTTAATCGTCTTTAAAATATAAGCAAAATTAAAAACCTTTTTATGAACCAAAACGAATTTATACAACTCATTAATCCATTTAAGGATAAGTTGTTTAGACTTGCTAAAAGATTGTTAATCAGCACAGAAGAGGCTGAAGATGCAACTCAAGAGGTTTTGGTTAAATTATGGAATAAAAATGATAATTTGAATCAATTAAATAGTTTGGAGGCAATGGCAATGAGCATGACAAAAAATTATTGCTTAGATCAATTAAAATCAAAAAGGGCCACAAATTTGAGTCTTGTAGATTCAAATTTTACAGACAGAGCACCAAATTTACAACAACAAATTGAAGATACAAATAGTTTAAAATGGGTAGAAAAGATAATAACCGAACTACCCGAACAACAAAAAATAATTGTACAACTTCGTGATATTGAACAACTTGAATTTGAAGAGATCGCAGAAATTATGGATATGACCGAAGCTACAATAAGAGTTGCCTTATCTAGAGCGAGAAAAACAATTAGAGAAAATATTAAAAAGACCCATAATTATGGAATTAAATAAAATAGAAGCACTTTTAGAAAAATACTTTGACGGATTGACTAGTATTGCTGATGAAAAGGAATTGACGAATTATTTTTCACAACCTCATGTTGCGCAGCATTTGGAGCAGTATCAATCAATTTTTCAATATTTTAAGGAATCAAAATTAGAACAGTTTGCAGAAAAAAAATCACTAATCATAAAACAAAATCAAAAATTAATGTGGTTGTCAATAGCAGCATCTGTAACAGTTTTGCTAGGTTTGTCAGTATTTATGTATACTAATTTAGATTCAAAAAACGATGATTTAGGAACTTATAAAAACCCTGAAATTGCCTATTTTGAAACGCAAAAACAATTAAACCTAATTTCCGAACATCTAAATACTGGCATCAAAAGTGTTGGCTATATCAATGAATATCAAGAATCAAAAAATTTAATATTTAAAAAATAAACATTATGAATAAATTAGTAACAATTATCGCATTTTTTTTAACTTCAAACCAATCATTTAGTCAATCATTATTTGATAAATATGATAATTTAGACGGAGTAACATCAATTATTGTAAACAATAAAATGTTTGAATTAATGAGCAAGGTAAATACCAATACTAAAGACAAAGAAACACAACAATATAATAAACTATTAAAAAATTTAGATAATCTTAAAGTGTTTGTAACCAACAGTTTAAAAATGACTGCTGATATGAAAATAACTGCAGAAAAATATCTAAAATCTTCAAATTTATCAGAATTAATGCACATTAATAAAGATGGAAAAAACATCAAGATATATGCAAAACAACCTGGAACTGATGGTAATAATATTAAGGAATTGTTTATGTTTATAGAGGGTTCTGGCAAAGATTATGAAACAATAATACTCTCATTAACAGGCGATTTTGATATAAATGAACTATCCGCTCTAACCGATAAGATGAATTTGCCTGGTGGCGATGCTTTGAAAAAAGCTGGTAAAAAATAATTATTATGAAAAAAAATATTGTAACATTTATTTGCAGTTTATTACTAATAAGTTGCAACTCTAAACCAAGTTTAGAAGAATATTTTGTAGAAAACACAGAAAATGAGAATTTTGTTCAGGTTGATGTTTCACCAAGTATCTTAAATATTGATTCTAAAAAATTATCATTAGAACAAAACAATGCTTTAAAATCATTTAACAAGATGAATATTCTTGCTTTCAAAATAAATGACAAAAATAAGGCGGTTTTTGAAACAGAAAGACAAAAAGTGTATCAAATATTAAAGGATGAAAAATACCAACAATTGATGAAATTTGGAACAGGTAAAGAAGGTGCCTCAATTAGTTATGTTGGTGATGATGAGCATATTTCTGAATTTGTTTTGTATGGAAATAAAAACGATAATGGTTTTGGAATTGTTAGAGTTTTAGGAAAGGATATGAATGCAAGTTCAATAATGACAATGATTAGTTTGCTAAAAAATGCAAATATTGATAACGAACAATTAAAGCCATTATTAGAGCAAATGGGGCTAAACAAAGATAAAATTAAATAGTTTTTTAGGGTTGGTTAGTTAGAAAAAGCGTTCATTACTGAACGCTTTTCTTATTCTTTAGTAAATACAACAACTGCCTTAAAACCTGTTGCTAAATTCCACTGATTGGCAACTATTAATTTTCCTGCATCATCAAAAATTTTAAATTCGGCTGTATTTGGTCCAGAAGTTCCTTGATTTATTGCTTCGATTTCAATTTTGTTAAAACCTTTTTGCAAAGGGATATCAATATTTTTAAAAAATGAATCTAAAATTATTGAATTTTCAACCAATCTACCATTTAAATAAATTTTAACCCTATCGTCATCAACTTCTCCAAAATCTCTACATTTAATGTTTACAAGATTTGATTTTAAACTAAAAGTACCAAAGTTTTGATTGCCACGAACTGATTTAAAATCATCGGTTACTGGTAAATTTTTATTATTTAATTTATCCAATACCTCTTGATTTGGATTTGCAAAAACGGTTTGATTTGACATATCAATTTCAGACTTTTTTTCTGTCAGCGATGGCAAATTTGATGTAAAAATTGGTGTGTTAGGTTTTGAAATTGAAGGTGCAGAAAATAAAAACATTGATGGCTTTTCGGCTGTTTTTGGCAAATCCAACGGCACATTAATCCCTGCACCCGAAATGCTTTTTTTCTTTGATTCGGGTTGCGAAAAAACAACTAACGAACTGAAAATCAATGTGTAATTTAATATTTTCATTTTTATTTTTTTACAAATGTAGTTATTCGTTTTTCATATTATCTTAAAAAATAGTTAAAAGTCAAAAGTTAAAATGTTTGGAATATTCTAACTTTTAAACTAACAAACTTCTAACTTTTTGACTTTTGACTAATGTAATAAACAGGTATTCCGAGTAACATAATTAAAACTCCCCATCCACAAGTATCTGGTTTTGAATATAATAAGGCAATACAAATAATCGTTGTAATAATTATATATATTGCTGGCAAAATTGGATATCCAAATGCTTTATAAGGTCTATCAATCATTGGCATTTTTTTTCTTAAGATAAAAATCCCAGCAATGGTTAGTACATAAAATATCAAAACGATAATCATTACATAGTCTAGTAAATCACCGTATTTTCCTGTCAAACATAAACACGAAGCCCAAATACATTGAGCCCACAATGCCCACGATGGCACACTGGCAGCATTCAAATTTGCTGCTTTTTTAAAAAACAAACCGTCTTTTGCCATCGTATGATAAACCCTTGCTCCAGCCATTATTAATCCATTATTACAGGCAAATGTTGAAATCATTATCATAATAGCGATGATATAAGTTCCAATGTTTCCAAAAATATATTCTGAGGCTACTACCGCAACCCTATCATTTTTAGCTGTTGTAATTTCGTCAAACGGGATAACAGCAAGGTACATTAAATTTGCCAAAATATAAATAATCGTTACAATTAGTGTTCCTAAAAACAAACTTAAACCTACATTTCGCTTCGGATTTTTAATTTCCCCAGCAATAAATGTTACACCATTCCAAGCGTCAGATGAGAATAAAGAGCCAACCATTGCAGCTGCAATAGCAGTTATAAGTGCCTTTCCAGAGATAGATTCCCATAATCCTGTTTTCGTGTTTAAGGAACTTGTTTGCCAACCATTAGCCCAATTTGCATTCCAAATATTGACTTTTGCAGCTAATATAAATCCGAAAATTATCAATCCTAATAAAGAGGCAATTTTAATTACTGTCAGAATTGTTTGCATTGTTTTACTATCTTTTACCCCACGACTATTCAAATAAGTCAAGAAAATTATAGTAATTATTGATACAATTTGAGCCGCATTTATTTGTAATTTTCCAATTTCAAATAAGATATTTTCATTACTAAACGATGGAATGATATAAGAGGCAAATTTTGAAAACCCCACTCCTACCGCAGCAATTGTACCAGTTTGAATAACCGCAAAAAAACTCCAACCATATAAAAATGCAATTAATTTGTTATAAGATTCTTTTAAATACACATATTGCCCACCTGCTTTTGGAAACATTGCCGAAAGTTCACCGTAACTTACAGCAGCAATCATCGTTATCAATCCAGATACAATCCAAATTAGAGTTAACCACGCTGCAGAACCTACTTGCCTTGCAATATCAGCACTTACAATAAATATTCCAGAGCCAATCATTGACCCAACTACAAGCATCGTGCCATCAAAAAGCCCTAATTCTTGTTTAAAATTTTGATTATTTTCTTCCATTTTTTTAATTTATTTGATAAAGGTATAAAAAAAAAATAAAAAAACAAGTTTATTATGCTTGCATAGTATTTTTTTTATTATATTTGCCCTGAAATTAATTAGGAATGAAACATCAAACGATAGATTATATTTTACGAAATACCTGGCAAAATATTTCTAAAATGTATAATGAAGAAGCCTCAAAATACGATGGTTCTATGTCTGTTGGTTTTGTGTTATTAAATATTGATAAAGAAAATGGAACGCCATCAACTGCATTGGGTCCAAAAATGGGAATTGAGCCAACATCTTTAACTCGGACTTTAAAAGCAATGGAGGATAAAGGTCTGATTTTTAGAAAACCAAATCCAAATGATGGTCGTGGTGTATTGGTTTTTTTAACTAATTTTGGTAAAGAAAAAAGAGAATTGTCCAAGGAAACAGTACTTAAATTTAACGAAGTTATCAAACAAAATATTGATGCCGAAAAATTACAACATTTTATGCAAGTTACCGAATCAATCAATCAATTAATTGCAGATAAAAAAATATTTAATTCAGTAGAATAAACTATAAATCATAATTTTTTATGAAAAGAATAATAAATAAAGTTGCCGTAATTGGCTCAGGAATAATGGGTTCGGGCATTGCTTGTCATTTTGCAAATATTGGAGTCGAAGTTTTGTTATTGGATATTGCTCCAAATACATTGACCGATGACGAAACCAAAAAAGGATTAACACTCGACAGTAAAGTTGTTCGCAACCGAATGGTTAACGATCATTTGGCAAATGCCTTGAAGTCAAAACCTTCTCCTATATATGATGTCAAATTTGCAAGTCGCATCACAACAGGAAATACTACCGATGATATGGCAAAAATTGCTCATGTCGATTGGATTATTGAAGTTGTTGTGGAACGCTTGGATATCAAGAAATTGGTATTTGAACAAGTAGAAAAATACCGTAAACCAGGAACATTAATCACTTCAAATACCTCGGGAATACCAATTCATTTTATGAGCGAAGGACGAAGTGAAGATTTTCAGAAACATTTTTGTGGAACGCATTTTTTCAATCCTGCACGGTATTTAAAACTATTTGAAATTATTCCAACAGCAAAAACGAGTCCAGCAGTTTTGTCCTTTTTAGATAATTATGGCTCACAATTTCTGGGAAAAACATCAGTAATTGCAAAAGATACGCCAGCTTTTATTGGAAACAGAATTGGAATTTTTGGCATTCAGTCATTGTTTCATTTAGTAAAACAAATGGATTTGACCATCGAAGAAGTTGATAAATTGACCGGCCCCGTAATTGGCCGTCCAAAATCTGCTACTTTCCGAACCGTTGATGTTGTTGGATTGGATACATTAGTGCATGTTGCCAACGGAATTTATGAAAATTGTACAAATGACGAAGCACACGAATTGTTTAAATTGCCTAATTTCATTACAAAAATGATGGAAAACAAATGGTTGGGAAGCAAAACCAATCAAGGTTTTTACAAAAAAGAAGGCAAGGATATTTTGTCATTAGATTTGAATACACTTGAATATCGAGCAACAAAAAAAGTTTCTTTTGCAACATTAGAATTAACAAAAACTATCGATAAACCTATTAATCGTTTTAAAGTTTTAGTAAAAGGGAAAGACAAAGCTGGCGAATTTTACAGAAAATCATTCGCAGCCATGTTTGCCTATTGCTCTAATCGTATTCCTGAAATTTCGGACGAATTATACAAAATTGACGATGCGATGAAAGCAGGTTTTGGTTGGGAAAACGGTCCATTTGAAATTTGGGATGCCATTGGTGTCGAAAAAGGTATTGAGATTATGAAAGCCGAGAATATGGAACCTGCATCGTGGGTTTTGGAGATGTTAGCCGCTGGAAATCAATCTTTTTATTCGGTAAAAGAAGGATCAACTTATTTTTATAATATTGATACAAAAGCACAAGTTAAAGTTCCAGGGCAAGATGCTTTTATCATTTTGAATAATATTAGAGAATCCAAAAAAGTGTGGAGTAATAGTGGTGCTGTTATTCAAGATTTAGGCGATGGAATTCTGAATTTAGAATTTCAATCAAAAATGAATACCATTGGTGGCGATGTTTTGCAAGCAATTAATAAAGCCATTGACTTGGCAGAAACTCAATTTCAAGGATTGGTAATTGGCAATCAAGCGGCTAATTTTTCGGTTGGAGCCAATATCGGAATGATTTTTATGATGGCTGTCGAACAAGAATACGATGAGTTGAATATGGCCATCAAACAATTTCAAGACACAATGATGCGTATGCGTTATTCGTCAATACCAACTGTTGTTGCTCCACATGGAATGACATTTGGTGGAGGTTGCGAAATGAGTTTACACGCCGACAAAGTCGTTGCCGCAGCTGAAACCTATATGGGATTGGTGGAATTTGGTGTTGGAGTTATTCCTGGTGGTGGTGGTAGCAAAGAAATGGCATTGCGTGCCAGCGATTTGTTTCATAAAAACGATGTCGAACTCAATGTTTTACAAGAGTATTTTATGACCATTGCAATGGCAAAAGTATCGACTTCGGCTTATGAAGCCTTTGATTCTGGATTGATGCAAAAACACAAAGATATCGTCGTGGTCAATAAAGACCGTCAAATTGCCGAAGCAAAAAAACACGCACTTTTGATGGCAGAAGCGGGTTACACACAACCTATTCGTAGAAAAGACATCAAAGTTTTAGGCAAACAAGCACTCGGAATGTTCTTGGTTGGAACCAATCAAATGGTGGCTGGAAAATACATTTCGGAACACGATTTGAAAATTGCCAATAAATTGGCTTATGTTATGGCTGGTGGTGATTTATCAGAATCAACATTAGTAACCGAACAGTATTTATTGGATATAGAACGAGAGGCTTTTTTGAGTTTATGCACAGAAAAAAAGACATTGGAACGGATTCAATTTATGCTGACGAAAGGGAAGCCTTTGAGGAATTAGTATTAAGAATTAAGTATTAAGAATTAAGTATTAAGAATTAAGTATTAAGAATTAAGAATTAAGAATTAAGAATTAAGATGAAAATAAGACTATGCACAACTTTGAAAAATTAAAAATTTGGCAAAAAGCAATGGATATTGCAGTTGTTGTTTACGAAATTACTACATTATTACCACAAGATGAAAAATTTAATTTAATTCATCAGATAAAAAAATGTGCAGTTTCAATTCCATCTAATGTAGCAGAAGGTTCAGGACGGAATTATGATAAAGAATTTGTTCAATTTTTAGGTATTGCTAATGGCTCTACTTTTGAATTAATAACGCAATTAATACTTGCAAAAAGGCTTAAACTTGTAAATGAAGATTTAATTCAACCTATTATTAATCAATTAGTAGAAGTTTCAAATATGAATTTTTCATTTCAAAAATCATTAAAAGAAAAAATTAACTCAAATACAGGAAAATCTTAACAATAACTTTCCAATTTATAAAAATAACATCAAGATTGTCAAGTCTTAATTCTTAATACTTCAATCTTAATACTTTTAAATATGAAAACAGCATACATAGTTTCTGGATACAGAACCGCAGTGGGCAAAGCCCCAAAAGGAGTATTTCGTTTCAAACGACCTGACGAATTAGCCGCAGAAACCATTCAGTTTATGATGAATGAATTGCCCGATTTTGACAAAAACAGAATCGACGATGTCATGGTTGGAAACGCAATGCCCGAAGCCGAACAAGGATTGAATATGGGTAGATTGATTTCGCTTATGGGATTGAAAATAGAAGATGTTCCAGGCGTAACCGTCAACCGTTATTGTGCATCGGGACTGGAAACTATTGGAATGGCGACTGCCAAAATTCAGTCTGGAATGGCTCATTGCATTATTGCAGGTGGGGCAGAAAGTATGAGTTATATTCCGATGGGGGGCTACAAGCCAACACCCGATTATGAAGTTGCCAAAGCTGGAAACGAAGATTATTATTGGGGAATGGGTTTGACATCAGAAGCGGTGGCAAAACAATTCAATATTTCTCGTGAAGATCAAGATGAATTTGCTTTCAACTCGCACAATAAAGCATTAAAAGCCCAAGCCGAAGGTAAATTTGACAGCCAAATTGTTCCCATTACAGTCGAACAGACTTTTATTAATGAAAACGGTAAAAAAGAAACCAAATCCTATGTTGTCAATAAAGACGAAGGTCCACGATTAGGAACTTCAATCGAAGGATTGTCAAAACTGCGTCCTGTTTTTGCTGCTGACGGTAGCGTAACGGCTGGAAATTCATCACAAATGAGCGACGGTGCAGCATTTGTATTGATTATGAGTGAAGAAATAGTCAAAGAATTAAACCTTACTCCTATTGCTCGATTGGTAAACTTTGCTTCGGCAGGAGTTGAACCAAGAATTATGGGAATTGGTCCCGTAAAAGCCATTCCGAAGGCTTTGAAACAAGCTGGTTTAACTTTAAATGACATTGATTTGATTGAATTGAACGAAGCATTTGCATCGCAATCATTAGCCGTTATTCGAGAATTAGGTCTAAACCCAGATATTATTAATGTAAATGGAGGTGCTATTGCACTCGGACATCCGTTAGGTTGTACAGGAGCAAAACTTTCGGTACAACTATTTGAAGAAATGAGATTGAGAAAAGCCAAATATGGAATTGTATCTATGTGTGTCGGTACAGGGCAAGGAACGGCAGGGGTTTATGAGTTGATGTAGAAGTAAGAGACAAGAAGGAAGATTTGACGAAGTTTAAAATAAAGAGACAAGAAGCAAGAAGCAAGATTTGACGAAGTTGAAAAGATTGAAACAAGTTACAAGGATCAAGATTTTATGAAATCGATACTTGATTTTTGCAACTTGATTCTAAAAAAGCAAACTTATGAGACACAATTTTAAAAATCTTAAAATATGGATTTTGGCAATGGAAATCACAAACGATATCTATCAATTAACCGCAACTTATCCAAAAACGGAAACTTACGGTTTAGTAAGTCAAATGAATAGATGCTCGGTTTCGATGCCGTCAAATATTGCAGAAGGTTCAAATAGAGGAAATAAACATTTTCAACATTATTTGAATATAAGTTTAGGGTCTTCATTTGAGTTGCAAACACAACTTTTAATTTCAAATCAAAATCAATACATTTCGGATAAAAAAACAATAGAAATAGAAAATAAAATAATCGAATTTCAAAAAATGACAACAGGATTCATTACAAAGTTAGACACTCAAAATCTTTCTTCTTGATTCTTGCATCTAATAATCTTAAATCAAATAACTAAAATTAAGCAAAACATTCACAACAAATCTTGTCTCTTGTTTCTTGCTTCTAAAAATTAAAAACTTACAATTATGAACGACGACATTACCCGTGGAGGACAATTTATCGTAAAAGAAACAAGTTGTCAAGATATTTTCACACCCGAAGATTTCAACGAGGAACAATTAATGATGCGCGATTCTGTAAAAGAATTCGTGGACAAAGAACTATGGCCGAACAAGGCACGATTTGAAGCAAAAGATTATGCTTTAACTGAAGAAACGATGCGTAAGGCTGGCGAAATGGGATTTTTAAGCGTTTCCGTTCCCGAAGCTTATGGTGGAATGGGAATGGGATTTGTAAATACAGTCTTGGTCTGCGACTATATTTCTGGAGCAACGGGTTCGTTTTCAACAGCTTTTGGAGCACATACTGGAATTGGAACCATGCCAATAACTTTGTATGGTAGTGAGGAACAAAAACTAAAATATGTTCCAAAACTTGCCTCTGGCGAATGGTTTGGTGCCTATTGTTTGACTGAACCAAGTGCTGGTTCTGATGCAAATTCTGGAAAAACAAAAGCAGTTTTGTCTGAAGATGGAACACATTATTTGATTACAGGACAAAAAATGTGGATATCTAACGCAGGATTTTGTTCACTTTTTATTGTTTTTGCACGAATTGGCGATGATAAGAACATTACAGGCTTTATTGTTGAAAATGTAGAAGAAAATGGAATTTCGATGAATGAAGAAGAACATAAACTCGGTATTCGTGCCTCATCTACTCGACAAGTTTTCTTTAACGATACCAAAGTTCCAGTTGAAAATATGCTTTCTGAACGAGGAAATGGTTTCAAAATAGCCATGAATGCCTTAAATGTAGGTCGAATTAAATTGGCAGCAGCTTGTCTTGATTCGCAAAGAAGAATTATAGACAATGCAGTAAAATATGCTAATGAACGCATTCAATTTGAGACTCCAATTTCAAATTTTGGAGCCATCCGATTGAAATTAGCAGAAATGGCAACAAATTGTTATGTGGACGAATGTGCTACATACAGAGCAGCAAAATCTATTGAAGATAGAATAAACGCTCGATTTACCGAAGGAATATCGCATCAAGAAGCAGAATTGAAAGGTGTCGAAGAATTTGCAATAGAATGTTCTATCTTGAAAGTTGCCGTTTCAGAAGATGCACAATCGTGTGCCGATGAAGGCATCCAAATCCTTGGAGGAATGGGTTTTAGCGAAGATACTCCTATGGAAAGTGCTTGGCGTGATGCTCGAATTGCCCGAATTTATGAAGGAACAAACGAAATAAACCGTATGCTTTCGGTGGGAATGTTGATTAAAAAAGCGTTTAAAGGGCACGTTGATTTATTGGGTCCTGCAAGCAAAGTTCAAGAAGAATTAATGGGAATTCCATCGTTTGACGCTCCTGATTATTCAGCTTTATTTGCCGAAGAAAAAGAAATGATTATTAAGCTTAAAAAAGCATTTCTAATGGTTGCGGGTGGTGCGGTTCAAAAATACGGAACTGATTTAGAAAACCACCAACAATTGATGCTTGCCGCTGCCGATATTTTGATTGAAATTTATATGGCAGAAAGTGCTGTTCTTCGTACCGAAAAATTGGCTTTGAAAGATGGTGAAGATAAAGCAAAAGAACAAATTGCAATGGCTAAATTGTATTTGTATCAAGCGGTTGATATTATTACTATTAAAGGAAAAGAAAGCATCATCTCTTTTGCCGAAGGTGACGAACAACGCATGATGTTAATGGGATTGCGTCGTTTTACTAAATATACCAATATGCCAAATATAATAGGTTTGAGAGAAACTATTACCATTAAATTGGTTGCAGAGAATGAGTATTGTTTTTAAGAAGGTTTAAAAGTTAAATTTTTTTTGAAAAACCATTTTATTGTAATGATAGAATGGTTTTTTTGTTTACAAGAGCAGAGAGGCAAAATACAAGAGTAAATTATGTTAAGATACGAGCAAAATATTATTTTAACCCAAAATTCTTTCCACAAGGAAATGGAAAAGAGATAGCGGTAGAAAAATATAATAATTATGAGAAAGAAGAAAAAATACACGGATGTATATTAGGTGGGTTCTATAAATTAGTTTTTGAAGTTGAGTAAATAATACAGTTGCCAGCAATGCTTGTTAGAAATTGCAAAATTGAAATATCGAAAATATTTTGTAGATTTACAACTGTAAAATTTTTAATTTAATTATGGCGGAAAAATTTAAAATAGCGAGTTTGTTTTCAGGTTGTGGAGGTTTAGACCTTGGCTTTATTCAAGCAGGTTTTGAAGTGATTTGGGCAAATGACTTTTTTAAAGAAGCAGTCGAAACTTATAAAAATAATATTGGAGACGATATAGTTTATGGAGATATTACACAAATTCCAAGCGACCAAATTCCTAATAACTTTGATATTTTACTTGGCGGATTTCCTTGTCAAGGCTTTTCAATTGCAAACTCAAAACGAAGTATGGAAGACGAAAGAAACTTCTTGTATAAAGAATTACTTCGTTTGATTACAGATAAAAAACCTAAATTTTTTGTTGCTGAAAATGTAAAAGGTTTACTTTCTATGCAGAAAGGTAAAGTTTTTGAAATGATATTAGACGATTTTAAATCTTTAGGTTATACAGTTGATTATCGTGTTTTAAAAGCTTCTGATTATGGAGTTCTACAAAATCGTGAAAGAGTTGTAATTATTGGAAATAGATTAGGGTTAGAAAATCTATTTCCAGAAAAAACACACGGATTAGCTAACGATTTATTTAGTAACAAAACAAAACCTTATGTTGCTGTAAAAGATGTAGTTGGTCATTTGTTAAACGTTCGACCAAGAGATAAATCTTTTGAACTTGATGGCAAAATAATCCATAATCACGTTGCAAGAACAAATGTACACGATACATTTTGGGGAAGAAAACATAAAGTTAATCAACACGAAATATGTGATTACCTAAAATATTGGAGAAACAAAAGTGGTTGGTCAACCAAAAAAGTTGATGAGCATTTTGGTTATGCACATACTGCAGGTCATTGGTTCAGAAAAGACAATAAATCTGGAAGCATTCCAAATCCAAAAGATTGGTGGGAATTAAAAAAAATATTAGGTTTTGACGATAAATACGATAAAGCAGTAACAGAATTGGAATTAAAACCAATTTCGTTTGAACAGTCATTAAGAATAAATAATTGGGAAACACCAAGCGATACTATTACTGCAACTGGTCCTGAAATTCATCCTAATCGTGAAAGAAGAATGTCAGTTAGAGAATGTGTAATATTTCAAACATTTCCTGATGATTTTGTTTTTACAGGAAGTTTAGGTAATATGTACAAACAAATTGGTAATGCAGTTCCAGTTTTATTAGGGAAAAAAATAGCAGAAGTAATTAAAATGCAATTAGAATATTATGAGCAAACAGAACAGCCAAAACAAATTAGAGAAAATAGAACAGTTAGAGAGAAAGTACTTAAATAAGTATTTTCATTTTCTCAAATTTGCTGAAGATGAATTATTGTTCGGTTTCAAAACAAAAGAGAAAATAACCAATGATTGGCTTGGATTATATAAATCTGGTATTTCGGATTTTGCTGTTGGTGCTGAAAGAATTGTTTATTCATTATTAAACGGAAAAGGAATTGGACAACCCAATTCTTGTCCTGTTGGTGCAGATTTATTTTTTGAAGTTCAAGATGCATATATTCATATTGATTTAAAAACTGTTCCTGCTTCCTTAACTGGTAAAACAAATATTGGAGATTATAGCAAAAATATATTTGTTGGGACTAATCAAAATAGTTATAAAGGTTATATGATTGTAAATGAAGGCGGTGATAAAGAAGAAACTAGAGAATATATTCCTGCATTGCCAACAATTTACAACAAAGGAACTGACCACGAAAAAGTTTGTCTATCATATTTTGTAACTATTTTATATGACAAAGATACTTTAGATACTTTGGTTATGAGTATTGTTTGTATGCCAAATGGAGAACTTGAACCACATTATACCACAAGAGTTTTGCAAGCAGGAAAAAATTTAGATAAAACTCGATTTAGATTTACAAATATTCCAGATTTTGAACTTTTAGACATAAATACCAAAAGAATTAAAGTCGTATATTTTGACGAAAATATGGACGAAACATATAAGAAAAAATTGAAATTCTTTGAGGATTTACATAACAACCAATAAGCACAGCTGGCAAGAGCAGTTTGGCAATATGGCGGGTTTTGGGCTTAATTTGAAGTTGTTTTTGTACTTGCAAAGTCAGTGAATAACCGAAAGTTAAGGCTTCCTTAATCCTCCACATCGCCAAGTTGCAAAACAATAAATAAAAAAAACACGCCGACAAGTGTGGTTTTTCCATTAAATACTTCTCAAAAGATTGTTAATAAATCATTAAAAAAAATGATTATTACAGTAGTATAATAAATATGAAAACCTTATATTAGCACTCTTTTTTAAAATTAAAACTAAAATTACAAATATGTCTGACGGAGAAAAGTTAATTCCTATTAATATTGAGGATGAAATGAAATCAGCTTACATCGATTATTCGATGTCAGTTATTGTATCAAGAGCATTACCTGATGTGCGAGATGGTTTAAAACCAGTGCATCGACGGGTACTTTATGGTATGTATGATTTAGGAGTTTTTTCAAACAAAGCCCACAAAAAATCAGCAAGGATTGTCGGAGAAGTACTAGGAAAGTACCATCCACACGGCGATACATCAGTATATGATGCTATGGTAAGAATGGCACAAGAATGGTCCATGCGGTATCTTTTAGTAGATGGTCAAGGTAACTTTGGATCAGTAGATGGCGATAGTCCTGCTGCAATGAGATATACCGAAGCCAGAATGAAAAAGATTTCAGAAGAAATAATGGCTGATATTGAAAAAGAAACCGTTGATTTTAAACTCAATTTTGACGATACTTTATACGAACCAACCGTTATGCCAACACGGGTTCCAACACTTTTAATTAACGGTGCAACAGGTATTGCAGTAGGTATGGCAACCAATATGCCACCACACAATTTGACCGAAGTTATTAACGGAACTCTAGCTTATTTAGATAATACGGATATTGAAATTGACGAGTTGATGAACCATATTAAAGCCCCAGATTTTCCAACTGGCGGAATTATTTATGGATACGAAGGCGTTCGAGAAGCTTTCAAAACAGGTAGAGGCAGAATTGTAATGCGAGCCAAAGTCAATTTTGAGGAAGTTGATGGACGAGAATCCATTATTGTTACAGAAATTCCATATCAGGTTAACAAAGCCGATATGATTAAAAGAACAGCCGATTTAGTAAACGATAAAAAAATTGAAGGTATAGCCAATATTCGTGACGAATCGGATAGAAACGGTATGAGAATTGTGTATATATTAAAGAGAGATGCCACACCAAATGTGGTTTTGAATACTTTGTATAAATTTACACAACTACAAAGTTCATTCTCGGTAAACAATATTGCATTGGTAAAAGGTCGCCCACAAATGTTGAATCTGAAAGATATGATTCACTATTTTATAGAACATCGCCATGATGTTGTAGTGCGTAGAACCCAATTTGAATTAAGAAAAGCCGAAGAGAGAGCTCATATTTTAGAAGGACTAATTATTGCTTCGGATAATATTGATGAGGTAATTAAAATTATTAGAGCCTCGGCAAATACCGAAGCTGCAAGAGATAGTTTAATTGAAAGATTCAAATTATCAGATATTCAGGCAAGAGCCATTGTTGAAATGCGTTTGCGTCAATTGACTGGATTAGAGCAAGATAAACTTCGTGCAGAATACGAAGAAATTATGAAATTAATCGAACATTTGAAATCATTATTAGCAAATGTTGATTTAAGAACAACCTTAATCAAAGAAGAATTAATAGAAATTAGAGAGAAATATGGTGATGCTCGTCGTTCAACGATTGAATATTCAGGAGGAGATGTTTCTATAGAAGATTTAATTGCCGATGAAAATGTAGTAATTACAATTTCGCATGCAGGTTATATTAAACGAACTAATTTATCGGAATATAAAACCCAAAATAGAGGAGGTGTAGGACAAAAAAGTGCAGGAACTCGTGATTTAGATTTCTTGGAACACATGTTTGTAGCCACAAATCATCAATATATGATGTTCTTTACCCAAAAAGGAAAATGTTTCTGGATGCGGGTTTACGAAATTCCAGAAGGAAGTAAAACAGCAAAAGGAAGGGCTTTGCAAAATCTAATTAACATAGAATCAGACGATAAGGTAAAAGCATTTATCTGTACTCAAGATCTGAAAGATTTAGCCTACATCCAATCTCACAATTTGATTATGGTTACTAAACAAGGAATGGTGAAGAAAACATCGTTAGAAAAATACTCAAAACCAAGAGTAAACGGAGTTGCTGCCATAACTATTAAAGAAGGCGATGAGTTATTAGGAGCTGAACTAACCGATGGAAATTCTCAAATTTTAATAGCTGTAAAATCAGGTAAATTATTACGATTTGAAGAAACTAAAACCCGCCCAATGGGAAGAACAGCATCTGGAGTTAGAGGTATCAGATTAAAAGACGAAACCGACGAAGTAATCGGATTAGTATCAGTAAATGATATGAGTAGTGAAATTTTAGTAGTTGCCGAAAATGGTTACGGAAAACGCTCATCATTAGATGATTACAGAATAACAAACCGAGGAGGAAAAGGTGTAAAAACCTTAAATATTACCGAAAAAACAGGGCAATTAATATCCATAAATGCCGTTACAGATGCCGATGATTTAATGATTATCAACAAATCTGGATTAACAATTAGAATGGCGGTTGAGGATTTAAGAGTAATGGGAAGAGCTACTCAAGGAGTTAAATTAATTAATATTAAAGGAAAAGATTCTATTGCTGCAGTTACAAAAGTAATGAAAGATGACCCTGCGGATGTTGAACTTGATGAGGATGGTAATCCAATTGCAGTTATTGAAAAAGTAAAACCAATTTTAGAAGTCCTTGAAGATGATGGTGTTACAGAAGACGATGATGACGAGGAAGATGAGGAAATTGAAGATGAGGAAAACGATGCCGAAG
>DYPB01000174.1 GCA_020720185.1 Flavobacterium psychrophilum
CCCTCTCCTTTGGAGAGGGGCTGGGGTGAGGTTAGTATTAAATTTTTAAAACCCAGCAACTCATTTATAGAATATAGAAATTAATTTTCAATAGCCAAAAATATTATTATAAAACAGAGAAACATTATTATACAATCCAGTAGCCAATTTATATAACATAGACGAAAAAAAACAACCCAAAAGAAAAAATAAAACCCAGTTGAAAAACAGCATGAAAAAAATCAAAAATATATTTTCCAAGTTCCCCCTTTGGTGGTTAGGAGGCTTAACAATAATAGACAAATATATCCTCAAACGCTATTTATCAAACTTTTTAGTAATGCTATTAATGTTCATTCCCATCGGGATAATTATTGATGTATCCGAGAAAGTCAATAAAATGATAGAAAATAAAGTACCATTATCACTCATTCTAAAATACTACTTCTATTTTACCTTCTATTTTGCTAATTTTCTATTTCCAATATTCCTATTCCTATCTATAATATGGTTCACCTCAAAACTGGCAAATAACACCGAAATAATAGCCATATTAAGTTCAGGAATATCCTTCAACCGATTCCTACGCCCCTACATCATTGCAGCATCAATAGTATGTTTAGGAGCCTTACTCATGGGATTCTTCCTAGCCCCAAAAGCAGCCGATGAATACAACAATTTTAGATACACCTATCTATTCGGAAACGGACTAAAAGAAATGAGACAAAACGAAGATGTTTATCGAGAGGTTACCACCAATGAATTTATCTATGTATCAAACGCCGATACACAATCACAAACCGCATACAACTTCACATTAGAAAAATTTAACCCAAACAAAACTCTAAAATTTAAGATAACAGCCAGCAGAATTAAATACAATCCAAAACAAAAAAACTACACCCTTTTTGATTATAACAAACGAACCGTTGGATCATTTAATGATAAATTAGAAACCCTACCACAAAAAGACACCATCTTTAAATTCGATTTAGACGATTTAACCCCAGTTGTTTATATTGCAGAAACACTTCCAGTACACAAACTAATCCGATTTATTAACAAAGAAAAATCGAGAGGTAATTCCAATATAAATGTATATTTAGTAGTATTATACAAAAAATTCTCAATCCCAATATCCGCATTTATACTAACAGTAATTGCCGTAGCAGTATCATCAATGAAACGCCGTGGAGGTATGGGAATAAACCTAACCATCGGAATACTATTAGCCTTTGGGTTTGTATTTCTCGATAAAGTATTTGGAGTATTAGCAGAAAAATCAAGCATTCCAGCCATAATTGCAGTATGGATACCAAATTTCTTCTTCGGAATACTAGCCTTCTATCTACTACGAAATGCAAGACGATAAACTAAAAAATTATCTCCACCTGCATATAATAGTATTCATTTGGGGCTTTACAGCAATTTTAGGAAAACTAATTTCACTACACGCACTACATTTGGTTTGGTTTCGAATGATTTTTGCACTATTGATAATGGCAATAGTATTAATTATCAACAAAGAGACCTTAAATATTACTAAAAAAACCAAACTAAAATTATTATTTACAGGAATAATAATCGCATTACATTGGATAACATTTTATCAATCCATAAAAATAGCCAATATATCAATAGCCCTAATATGTTTATCATCAAGTGCCTTTTTTGCCTCAATATTAGAACCAATTTTGCACAAAAGAAAAATTATTGCCTACGAAATTCTATTCGGATTGATAGTAATTATCGGAATTTCAATAATTTTCAAGGTCGAATCTCAATACAAAACAGGAATTATTAAAGGATTAATCTCCGCTTTTTTATCAGCACTTTTTTCGGTTATTAACGGAAAGTTTGTTAAAAAAACCAACCCAAACATCATTTCGTTTTATGAATTAGCAGGAGGAGTGCTATTTATCACATTTATATTACTATTCACAGGAAAATTCACCCCTGATTTTTTTAAGATTTCAAAATTAGATTTAGCTTGGTTGTTGCTTTTATCATCGGTCTGTACAGCCTATGCCTTCTCGGCATCAATAAAAGTGATGAAGGTTTTAACCCCATATACTGTAATGCTGACTGTAAATTTAGAACCAATTTATGGAATTATTTTAGCGATAATCATCTTTAAAAATTCAGAAAATATGTCGCCAATGTTTTATATTGGAGGATTAATAATAGTAACAACCGTGATTATTAACGGAATATTAAAAAGCAAAAGTAGTTTTAAAAAAGATTAAAACTACTTTATATTGCTTTATAATAATGTTTATTTTTATAGAGCTGCTAAATATCTTTCCGCATCAAGAGCAGCCATACAGCCAGTTCCAGCAGCAGTAATTGCCTGACGATATACATGATCAGCAGCATCGCCAGCCACAAAAACACCAGCTACATTAGTTTTAGAAGTTCCAGGAACATTTAAAATATAACCTGTTTCATCAAGGGTAATATAATCTTTAAAAATATCAGTATTTGGTTTATGACCAATAGCCACAAAAAAACCAGTTGCAGGTATAACTATTTCAGTATTTGTAGTTTTGTTTAACGCTTTTATAGCAGTAACTACCTGATTATCACCCATAACTTCAATAGTATCGTGATTCATCAAAATTTCAATATTTTCAGTTTTACGAACCCTTTCTTCCATAATTTTTGAGGCACGGAAATTCTCACTTCGCACCAACATCGTAATTTTTTTACACATTTTTGATAAATAATGAGCCTCTTCACAGGCCGAATCTCCTGCTCCAACAATAACAACTTCTTGATTGCGGTAGAAAAATCCATCACAAACAGCACAAGCAGAAACCCCGCCACCCGTTTTTAAATAATGTTGTTCCGATGGAATTCCTAAATATTTTGCCGTTGCACCTGTACTGATTATTACAGTTTCGCAATGCAATTCCAAATTATCATTTATCCAAACCGTATGAACATCTCCAGAAAAATCAACCTTTGTTGCCCAACCCTCACGCACATCCGTGCCAAATCTTTCGGCTTGTTTTTGTAATTGCGTCATCATTTCAGGTCCCGTAATTCCTTCTGGATTTCCAGGAAAGTTTTCCACTTCATTTGTAGTGGTTAATTGTCCTCCAGGTTGTGTTCCTTGATACATTACAGGATTCATATTGGCTCTTGCAGCATAAATAGCTGCGGTATATCCAGCAGGACCTGAACCAATTATAAGACATTTTATTTTTTCAGTTTTTGACATTTTATTTAATATTTTAATGATGCAAATATAGATTTTAAAAAATGAAAAACATTATTTAATAAATTGAAAAAAATAATTTTAAAATAAAATTTATTTATATTAATATATACCAAAAATAAAACTATATTTGCGTCCG
>DYPB01000175.1 GCA_020720185.1 Flavobacterium psychrophilum
TGGAAACCATTGTTAATTCTTTTAATTTGTTCTTAAAGCAAAATATCTAAAAATAGTCATAGCTTTGTTCTTTTGTAAGAACAATAAATTATCATAACAAAAATAACTTATGAAATAGCCATAAGATTGATATCATACCAATAGAGAATGATGAAATGACTATTCCTTGTGACCTATAAAAAACAATAAATTTAAACACATAAAATGAGCATGTAATAATTTTGACACATATGGGAATGACCAAAAGTGAATAACATCTGACACCAATTAAAAATTAGAATTTGGTCAGATAAAAATAAGTAAATAAAAATGCTTTTAAAATCACCAATCGAAGTATATTTGAAAATTAAATATAACTATTCAATTTTTAAAACCCACCGAAAACATTTTATAAAAAAAATAAGTAATCTCAATCTCTAAATCATGATTGTAAAGGTTTTTCGTTCATTATTTATCTTTATCTTACCAAGTTTTATGCTAAGACCCATTTTAAAATTTTTTGGTTTTAGAATGGGAATAAATTCAAAAATTGGTTTTTCATTTATTCTATGTAGTAAATTAGAATTAGGTGATAATTGTAGAATTGGTCATTTTAATATAATTTTCAACAATACAATCAATTTAAAAACTCGTTCCACAATAGGTTATTTAAATATATTGAAAGGTCCATTTCATCTCAATTTAGCTGAAAAAGCGGCTATTGGAAATAAAAATTATTTTACCAGAGCACCAATCAGGGTCAGTTATGACGAATCAGAGTTAACTATTGGAAATAACAGTAAAATAACAGTCTCCAATCATCTTGATTTAACACGTTCCATAACCTTTGGGTCGAACTCCATTTTGGCCGGCGTACGTTCGCAAATGTGGACACATGGATATTATCATGCCGAAATGGGACCCGACAGATTTAGAATAGATGGCGAAATCCAAATTGGAGATAATGTTTATATTGGATCGGGATGTATTTTTAATCCGGGAGTTACAGTAGGCAATGCCATACACATAGGTGCGGGTTCGGTCATTTCCAAAGATTTGGTTGAATCAGGAATGTATGTAGGTCAAGCATTGAGATTTATTGCTACAGATTTTGAAAAAATAAAATTAAAACTTGAAGAAGTAAAAGGTAGAAATTTGGTAGAAAAGGTTTACGAAAAAAGGAACAAATGAGAATAGTAATTCATCACAAATTTGATGTGTTTTTTTTGAGAACTATCGGGATTCTATCTTTAGTCTCAATAATTTTAAGTATTTACTTTTCAATTTTTGTGGAATACTTTTTCAAATTTAATAGTTTTAAACCCATCTTATATGCTTTGGGGATTTTTTTATTTGGAATTTATTCAGTTTTAACAAATAAGCTATATATCAACAAGCCTTTTTTTTATTACATAGTATTGGCATTTCCTATTGCCTTCGTTTCCGTTTTTTTTTGGAAATCATTAAAGGAAATCAATGTTTATTTGGTAATATTGACCTTGATAGCTGTAATAAGCATTGATTTAAATCTATATAAAAAATATTTACTCTATTTATTTTATTTTTCTGTATTGATAGCTGTTATAGAATATTTCCAAAAAAAATATTTTATTATAGTTTTTAGAGATACTCCTTGGGGTATAAAAGCATTAGATGAAGGAATGTTTGGTGGAAATTCAGGGGTTTTCAGGTCAAAAGCACTTTTTGATGGGCCATTAGCCTTAGGGCAGTTTGCTATTGGATTATCAATTCTATTTAGAAAAGATTTCAAAGTTATCATGCTCGCTTTCATTGTTTCATTTCTTGCCAATAGTCGTTTGGGATTGGCAGTTATTTTTATGATACTATTGCTCTACATTTCTCAAAATATTGAAAAAGTTAAGAAAATATTCAAGACAAACATTTTACTAAATTCGATTATACTAATGGGTTTTTTTGTTTATATCATAAGTCGATTAGATATTAAGACCATTGAACGTATAAAAACCATGTTTAGTAGCAAAGATTCATCGAATGATGCCAGATTCTATTATTGGGAAAAAGGAATAGAATTATTTTCAAGGTATGACTTCTTTCATCTAATTTTCGGAAATAGTGGGTATTATAGTAGTATTTATAAAAATAATGCTGAAAATGGCTGGATAACACTTTTATTAAATAATGGGATTTTAGGGTTTCTTTTCTACCTATTGCCATTATTATTATTGTTATATCTAAGTATTAAAAAGAAAACAAACCATTTTTACTACATCATTTTACTGTTTTTGGCAATGTTTATCCAAACTTTCCACATGGGAGGATCGGCAAGCTTAATTTTTTGGATTATTATATATTCTTTTTTTGTAGATTTGCGGCCAAACATATAAATCATTAATTTAATAACATAGTAAACATGAAAAACAAACTCATAAAAATTACACTATTTTTGACATTGTCAATTGTTTTAGTTAATTGTAAAAGTGATGCAGAAAAAGCACAAGAAGTTAAAGATGCGTATGAAGCTAAATTTGTATTAAATAAACAATATAAAGTTGGTGATGTTCGAAGATATGGTGTTATGCCAAATGCTCCTATAATAGATCACCCCTTTTCTAAAAAATCTGCATTATTAACTGCTTTAGAATTATCAGATTCTTTGGGGATAGAACTAGATTTTCCAAAAGGAAATTATGATTCAAATTTATTTTTAGATTCCAAAAAAAATATAAAAGCACATTTTAATGCATCTGTATTTCATGATATTCATATAACAAACGAAGGTAAAACAGGAATTTCAAAAAACATCACTTTTACTGGAAAACTTATTTCTGACGAAGGATTTGGAATTTATGATTCTGACAATATAAAAATTGATACTTTAATTATTAGAAACAAACATACAGCTGATGGTGAAACTAAAACAAAAGGATGTCATATTTATAAAAACACTAATTTATTGACTATAAAATATTTAGAAATAGAAAGTCTTGCATCTACCGCTGATAACTCTAACCAACATGCTGCCCTTGCTTTGGATGGTGCTGCTATGAACCCAAAAGATGTAAGCATTAATGAAGTTTATATCAAATCAAGTGACAGACATGGTGTCTATTTAACTGGAAATGGACATGCAATTGGAAAAATAACCATTGATGTATTTGGAGTGGGATCAGCAGCGGGAATGTCTGGTATGCAAGATGCTGAACCCGGTCAAGAAAAAGAATTTACAGGAGTGTGGCTCAATTTATGCAAGAGTTCGACAATTGGCGAAGTCATCATCAATTGTAAAGATTCAAAAGGTAAATATGCTTTTAAATTTGAAAAAGGTGATATGA
>DYPB01000031.1:0-15453 GCA_020720185.1 Flavobacterium psychrophilum
AGTATTTTATCGGCTTTTGCAAGTTTTTTGAAATATGCAAAATTATTAGAATTGAATAAAAAATAAGAAGGTAATAGCATAAAATCAAAAAAGCCACCACATTACTGTGATGGCTTTTTCTTATTAACAACTTTAAAACCAATCCCTATGAAAAACAAGATTGAGAGCCGGCGGAGGGACTCGAACCCACGACCTGCTGATTACAAATCAGCTGCTCTAGCCAACTGAGCTACGCTGGCGGGATAAATATTATGGTGCAAATATAATCTTGATTTTTTAATTTCCAAAATTTTTAATGCACTTTTTTACATTTTTTTTTAGTTTAATTCGTTAATTTTAGCAACTATTTGATTTGCAGCTTGTTCTAATTCAACTCCAATTTGTTTAAAATGTGATTTTTTATTTTCAATGTTTTTTGCATTGACTTTTGTAATCAAATCATCAAAAATTGATATTGCTTCGTCGATTAATGCGTTAGTTTGTGGAGTTGGATGTCCTGTTGTTGATATTTCAAACAAATAGACTGCCTCTATAATATCTCCTAAAACATAATTAATGTCTTTTTTTAAATTTTTAACATTTGCCATTTTTTTTCTTTTTTTTTAAATTTGGATGCAAAAATACAATTAAACTTTTAATTATTTGCTACGAAATGTAAATTTCTAATAATGATGCTATTCCATTGACTTCGAAATTAGTAATTTGTGCTGGAACTAAAATAGTATCACCTTTTTTATATTGGAAAGTTTCATTATTGGCAATAAGACTAAAATTACCATCGATACACATATAGACCGTAAATGATTCTGTGCTTTTTTCGAAATTTACTTTTCCATTAAGAGGAATAAAATTTGTTGTAAAATATTTACAATCAATTATTTTATTTGTTTTATTTTCTTCTTTTTTATAGTCTCTTTGGGCATCAACCTTGTTGTAATTTATAGCATCAAGTGCTAAATCATTATGTAATTCTCTTTCATTACCATCTGAATCTTTACGATTAAAATCATATATTCGATAAGTAATATCTGAGGTTTGTTGAATTTCGGCAACTATCATTCCTGCTCCAATTGCATGAATTGTTCCTGTTTCGAGCATAAAAACATCAGCTTTTTTAACATTTATTTGATCTAATAACTCTAGTAATGATTTATTTTTTAAATTACTAACATATTCATCGGCATTAGAATTTTCTTTAAATCCGACAATAATTCTTGCATTTTCATCTGCTTGCATAATGTACCACATTTCTGTTTTACCAAAAGAATTGTGTCTTTTTGCTGCTAATTCATCGTTTGGATGCACCTGAATAGATAAGTCTTGTTGGGCATCTAAAAATTTAAATAGTAATGGAAATTTTTTACCAAATTGCTTATATACAGCAGTTCCTAAAATTTCATTAGGATATTCTGAAATTAATTGATTCAGGTTTTTATCTTTAAAAAAGCCATTATTAATAATACTTACATCATTTGGCACTGTTGATATTTCCCAACTTTCTCCGGTTTTTTCACTTAAGATTTGTTTGTTAAAAACCGTTTTTAGTTTTGTTCCTCCCCAAATTCTATCTTTGAAAATAGGGTTGAATGTTAATGGGTAAAATTGCATAATCTATCCTTTAAAAGTTACAAAATTTCTTGGAGTTTCGTATAAAACTACCTCCAAATCATGTTCGGTTTTAATTCTTTTTCTAATTTTATTCCAAATTACAACAACAATATTCTCAGCAGTTGGGTTTAAGTTTTCAAATTCTGGACAATCTATATTCAAGTTTTTATGATCAAAAGGATTCTCAACTTCTTCTGTTATAATGTTGGCTAATATTTTAGCATCTATTACAAAACCAGTTTCTGGATCAATTACTCCTGTTACAGAAACGATTAATTCATAATTATGTCCATGAAAATTTGGGTTATTGCATTTACCAAAAATGGCTTCGTTTTTTTCAAAATTCCAATCCTTTCTATACAAACGATGTGCAGCATTAAAATGTGCTTTTCTTGAAATTGTAACTCTCATATTATTCTTATTAATTGTATTTTGACTAATGGTTTTGTTCTAAAAAATGATAAAATTCTTCAAATATAATTTTAAACCAAATGGTATAAAAATCAGGATTAGTAATTATATCTTTCTTTATATCTTCTATTTTCATCCATTTCCAATTTTCAACTTCATCCTTATTTATATTCGGATTACCATTAAAATATCCTATCATAACATGGTCTAACTCATGCTCTGTCAATCCGTTATCAAATGGTGCTTTATAAATAAAATGAAATAATTCTTTCAAATTTACTTTAAACCCCATTTCCTCCATTAATCGTCGGGAACCTGCTTCAATATTAGTTTCTCCTTCTCGCTGATGACTACAACAGGTATTTGTCCACAATAAAGGCGAATGGTATTTAGATTGAGCTCGTTGTTGCAACATAATTTCATTATTATTATTTAAAATAAAAACTGAAAATGCTCGATGCAAAACTGCTTTTTGATGTGCTTCGAGCTTGTTCATCAAACCTATTTGCTCATCTTTTTCATTTACTAAAATAACTTTTTCTTCTTTCATATATTTTACAAAAATACGAAAAAAGAAACCGTTTCAAAGCATTATAATACTTTATGATAAATTTAACATTTTATGAACTTAAAGCTTATTTCTTTTCTGTAATTTTGAAATGTGTTGTTTTATAAATCAATTTTAAATTTTAAATAAAAATAGAATGAAAAAAAATCAAATCTTAAACCTATTTTTACTGCTTAATTTTTTTGCTCTTAATTCTTGTGGACAAAATAATAATGAAAATAATAATTATAAATCTAAAAAAATGGAAAAAAGTCTCTCAAAACCCGAAAACCCTTACTATTCTAATACCGATACTACAAAATTAAATATTTCGGACGATGAATGGAAGAAAGTGCTTTCGCCAGATTTATATGCCGTTTCAAGAAATGCTGATACAGAAAGAGCTTTTACTGGAAAGTTGTGGAATAGCGAAGCTAAAGGAACCTACTTTTGTGCGGCTTGTGGTAATAAATTATTTAAATCAAATCAAAAATTTGCAAGTTCTTGTGGTTGGCCAAGTTTTTTTGAGCAAGACAACAAAGAAAGTATTTTTTACAAACCAGATAATTCTTATGGAATGAAACGCACAGAAGCCCTTTGTGGCAGATGCAACGGACATTTAGGGCATCTTTTTGATGATGGACCAGAACCAACAGGGAAAAGATATTGTATGAATTCGATTGCTTTAGATTTTGTTCCAGATAACAAAAATGTTGCATCAATTTCTGAAGGAAATCTTGAAACCATAACTCTTGCAGGTGGTTGCTATTGGTGTGTAGAGGCTGTCTATGAACAACTTGATGGTGTAAAAACTGTTGAATCAGGATTTTGTGGCGGAACTGTAGAAAATCCTACATATAAAGAAGTTTGTCAAGGAGATACGGGGCATGCAGAAGTAGTTCAGATTATTTATGACAATAAAAAAACTAATTTAGATGAGATTTTAAAAGTTTTTTTTACGGTACACGACCCAACAACATTAAATCGACAAGGTGAAGATATTGGTACTCAATACCGTTCTTCTATTTTCTATAATAATGAAAGACAAAAGCAAACAGCATCTGAAATAATTAAAAAATTAAATGACGAGAAGGTATATCCAAATCCAATTGTTACAAAATTAGAGAAATTAGAAAAATTCTATAAAGCAGAAGATTATCACCAAAATTATTATCAACAAAATCAAGAACAAGGCTATTGCAAAATGGTAATTCGTCCAAAATTAGATAAATTCGAAAAGATTTTTAAAGATAGGCTTAAGAAAAATAATTAATTTTCTTAATTTCGTAAGATGATTTTTTTAAGAAAAATATTGTTTCCATTTGCTGTTTTATATGGTTTAATTACTTTATTCCGTAATTTTTTATTTGATAATAATATTTTAAAATCTACATCTTTTGATGTTCCAATTATTGCAGTTGGCAATTTAAGTGTTGGAGGAACTGGAAAAACACCTCAAATTGAATACTTAATTAATTTATTATCAAATAATTATGATATTGCGACTTTAAGTAGGGGGTATAAACGAGACTCAAAAGGATTTATACTTGCAGATTCTAAAAGTGATGCTAAAAAACTTGGAGATGAACCATATCAATTTTATAAAAAATTTCAGAATATTCAAGTTGCCGTTGATGCTGACAGAACAAATGGAATTAAACAACTGTTAAAACAAAATCAAAAACCAACTATTATTTTGCTTGACGATGCCTATCAGCATAGAAAAGTTAAAGCTGGTTTCTATATCTTATTAACTGCTTATTCTGATTTATTTTATGATGATTTTATGCTTCCAACAGGAAATTTAAGAGAATATAAAAATGGTTGTAAGCGTGCGGATGCTATAATTGTTACTAAATGTCCTGAAAATTTATCCCAACAAAATCAAAATGAAATTGAAGTAAAAATAAATAAATATTTAAAAAAATATGTTCCAATATTTTTTACTTCAATACAATATGATAACGAAGTTTTTTCTAATAAGGATAAACTTAAAATTATAGATATTTCAAATCACAGGAAAGTTTTATTAGCAGGAATTGCAAAACCAGAACTATTTTTTAGTTATCTTAAATCAAAAAATGATATTATTTTAAAATATTCTGACCATCATAATTTTACAGATGATGAAATTATTGAAATAAAAAATAAAGCACAAAATAATATAATTATCACAACTGAAAAAGATTTTGTACGGTTAAATGAAAGTATTTTAAAAAATAAACTTTATTATTTACCAATAAAAAGTAATTTTTTACAAAAAAAAGAAACCTTCAACAATCTAATAATCAATTATATAGAAAATAAATTACCTGAAATGAAAAAATAATTATCTTTTTTGTAATAATTTCTATAAATCCTCCGTTATAGAATAAAAAAACAAAGCTTATGCAGCATTTATACTTAACCAATTAAATATTTTTATTATGAAAAGTGTTAGTATTTTTGAAAAAAGATGGATTGACCTTGTTTTTGAAGGTAAAAACAAATCCTATGGTGCGTATCAATTACGCAATGAGAATTCCAAAACTTCTTTAAAAGCATTCTTGTTTGGAGTCTTATTTATGGCTTCGTTATCAGGTTTGGGATTAGGTTTGAGTTCATTTGGTGAAATTCCAAAAACTCCTGACGATGTAGTTAATACAGTAATAAAACTTGATGATATACATTTCAATGAAATGAAACCGAATGAGCCTGTTGCTCTACCTACAGAAAAAGAGCCTGTTAAAAAAACAGATGAGGCTGTTTTGAAAAATCCTGTAGTTGGAGTAAATCCTACAACTAATATTGTTGAAAATAAGGATTTACCAAAAACTCCAGTAGCTGAAAATGCTAACACAACAACTGGTACAGCAACCAATTTTCCTATAAATTCTGGGGGCGGAACAGATAATAATGAGTCAAAAAAAACTTTTACTGGTACAGCAACAACTGGAATGTTAGACAAACAGCCTGAATTTCCTGGTGGAATGGACAAATTTTACAGTTTTGTGGCAGCTAAATTTGAAAAACCAAACGAAGAAATTGACGGTACTGTTAAAGTTATAGTTTCTTTTGTAATTGAACCAGATGGAACAATGACTGATATTATGGTTGCAAGAGATCCAGGTTATGGATTGGCAAAAGAAGCAATTAGAGTACTCAAATCATTGAAAATCAAATGGAATCCAGGTATAATTGATGGAGAAAAGGTGAGAACTGCATTCTCATTACCAATTGTTATAAAATTAGAATAAACTAAAAACAATGCTAAAAAACTGTTAGAATTTTAAAATTCTAACAGTTTTTTTTATACTTTTTTAACAAATTCCGTACGCAAAACCATTGCAGTCTTATTTACTCGGCAATTAATTTCGGCAGAATCGTCTGTCAAACGAATATATTTACCATTGTCTCTCGTTTAATTACATCAGATGAACCTTTAACTTTTAAATCTTCGATAACCGATACTGAATCTCCATCGGCTAAAAGATTTCCATTATTTTCAAATTGTAATTCTATCTAAATTGTTTATTTACAATATCATAGGAATATTTTTTCTCTCCTTTTTTAGATTTCAAAATAATATCTCCAGTTTTTAATAATACCAATTCTGATCCTTCCGTTCGAGTTTTTTCTTGGGTTTCACTTGCTGCGGTTTTGCCTAACTGTACTTGTTCTGTAATTTTTGTAATTATTTGAGTGTTTGTACCTACTTCCGTTTTTGTAGCAGTATCATATATTTTTGAAAAATAGGTTGTTGCAACAGTAACTTTTTTAGGTTCGGTAGTTGTAATTATTTCAGTCCAAGTGATTAAATGTAAGGAGGTGTTTTTTATTGTAAATGGCATAATTTTACAATTCATTGGCATCGCATCAAAATTTGCTGGCTTTATATTTATTGTATCTTTTTTATTAATTGAAAGAAAAAAGTTTTTTTTAGAAATTTCAGCAGTAACGCTACCAATACCTGTTAGGAATATTGAACTTGATTTTTTTGCTGTTACTTTTTTCTTTTTTTGGCTAAAACTATTTACACTTGTAAATATAATTAATAAGAGTAAAACTGTTTTTTTCATCATAAATAAAGTTAAATTTGTTTCTCAAAATTATACAAATATTTTGATTTTAAATAAAAAAAAATATTTTAAAAAAAAATAAAACATAAATGTCTGAAAATAAACAATTTAAAATTTTAATTATTGATAATTATGATAGCTTTACCTTCAATTTAGTACATTATTTTGAGGATTTAGATTGTGAAGTTACTGTTTTTCGTAACGATGAGTTTGATATTGAAGAAATTGAGCCTTATAATAAAATAGTAATTTCGCCAGGACCTGGATTGCCAAACGAGGCTGGATTGACAAAGAAAGTAATTGAAATTTATGGAAAAACAAAATCAATTTTGGGAATTTGTCTTGGACAACAAGCAATTGCAGAAGTTTTTGGAGCAAATCTTATGAATTTGAATACTGTTACTCATGGAGTTGCAACAACTATTAAAGTAATTAATGATAACGAATTATTATTCAGTAATTTGGATAAAGAATTTGAAGCGGGTAGATACCACTCGTGGGCAGTAAATCGGGATGATTTTCCTGAAATTTTAGAAATAACGGCTGTTGATACCGATGGAATAATTATGGCATTAAGGCATAAAATTTACAATATTTGTTCTGTACAATTTCATCCAGAGAGCATATTAACCCCTAATGGAAAAATTATTTTAAAAAACTGGTTATCATTATGTTAAAGTTTTGGTGATAATTTTTTTTTCTTTGAATTGCCTACCACCAAAACCTAATTTTTAAGAATTATGTAAGCATTCCGCCACAAACATTAATAACCTGACCAGAAATATAAGTACTCATGTCTGAAGCCAAGAAAAGGCAGCAGTTTGCAACATCTTCTGTAGTTCCACCACGCTTTAACGGGATTGAATCTCTCCATCCTTGCACCACATCTTCATTTAATTTTGCGGTCATCTCTGTTTCTATAAATCCAGGAGCAATAGCATTACAGCGAATGTTTCTAGAGCCTAATTCGAGAGCAACAGATTTTGTAAAACCAATAACTCCAGCTTTAGATGCTGCATAATTGGTTTGTCCTGCATTGCCCTTCACCCCTACTACACTGCTCATATTGATTATTGATCCCGAACGGTTTTTAAGAAATGTTTTTTGAATGGCTTTTGTCATATTAAAAACAGATTTTAAATTTACATTAATAACATTGTCAAAATCTTCTTCGCTCATTCTCATCAAAAGATTGTCTTTTGTAATTCCGGCATTGTTTATCAAAACATCAATAGTACCAAATTCTGATAATACTGCATCAACAAACGATTGTGCTTCATTAAAATTTGCAGCATTTGATTGATATCCTTTTGCCTTGATTCCTAATTGGTTTAATTCATTTTCTAATGCTAAAGCTGATTCGGCAGATGAACTGTATGTAAAGGCTATATTTGCTCCATTTTTTGCAAAAACTTCTGCAATTCCTTTACCTATACCACGACTTGCCCCAGTTATAATTACGGTTTTTCCTTCTAATAATTTCATCGTTTAATTCTAATTACAAATTATAATTTTTAAATATAATTCTATTATTTTTTCTACAAATATACTCTTAAAGTATAAAACTCCAAATTATTTTATTTGTTCATTTATTTTCTTAAATAAAATTATTTAAAAATTATTTCTTTTTTTGAGTTTATTCTGATAATACAATACGGATTTGTAATTGCAGTAGTTACATTTTCTCGTGGTTTTGGGCTTCTTTTTTTTATTGTAACAACAATATTATCAGGAGTTTCTAATATTCTATCAACAGAAATTGAGTACCCACCTGTTGGTTTTTCTCCCATATTTAAGATTACAAAGTTTGAGGTTTCAATATCATTCTTTTTTATCTTTCCTTTAAGATTTTCATCTCCTAAAAGCATCGCAATTTCAGATTTTTCTGTAACAATTTCATAAAATTCAATCTTTGCCCCTCCATTTTCATCTTGATACAAAACTTCTAATAACGAAGGTTTGCTATTTTTATTTGCTCCACACGAAACTAATACTATTGCTCCAAATATTAAAATTAACTTTTTCATTTTGAATTGTTTATGGTTTTTTGATATAATTCTTCATATATAGGTAATATATTTTGAATACTAAATTTTTCAGCTGTTTTAAAAGCATTTTCTTTAAATTGGTTCAAAATATTTTCATTTTCTAATATTTTTATTCCATTTTTTGCCATTTCATCAATAGCTCCTACATTACTTAAATATCCTGAAAAACCATTGATATTCACTTCGGGTAAACCGCCTGAATTACTCGAAATTATTGGAACTCTCAACGCCATTGCTTCTAAGGCTGCTAATCCAAAACTTTCTGTTTCCGATGGTAATAAAAATAAATCAGAATAATTTAATATACAATTAATTTCATTACTGTTGCCAAAAAATATTACTTTATCTTGAATATTTAATTCCTCACATAGTTGTTCGGCTTTTTCTTTCTCTGGTCCATCGCCAACCATTAATAATTTTGAGGGTATTTTTTGTTGAATTTTATTGAATATATTGATTACATCGGGTATTCGTTTTACCTTTCTAAAATTTGAGATATGTGTTATTATTCGTTCCTCTTCACTTCCTAAAAGTCTTCTTTGGCAAGGTTTATTTGAATTATTATCTGATTCTTCAAACTCAATAAAATTAGGAATTACCTCAATATCTTTTGTTAAATTAAATAATTTTATGGTGTCATCTTTTAAACTTTGAGAAACCGATGTAACTACATCTGATTGATTGATGGAAAAAGTTACAGCTGATTTATAATTTGGATGATTACCTACCAAAGTAATATCTGTACCGTGCAAAGTGGTTATCATTGGCAAATTAATACCCTCATTTTTAAGAATTTGCTTTGCCATATAACCTGCATAAGCATGAGGAATTGCATAATGAACATGCAATAATTCTATTTTGTGAATTTTTACCATATCAACTATTTTGCTTGATAATGCTAGCTCATAAGGTTGATAATGAAACAACGGATATTCTGGTACATTAACTTCATGATAATATACATTAGGATTTAATAATGCCAAACGAACTGGTTGTGAATAGGTTATGAAATGGATTTCGTGTCCTCTTCGAGCCAATTCAAGTCCTAATTCTGTAGCTACAACACCACTTCCTCCAAAAGTTGGATAACAAACGATAGCGATTTTCATAATAACTAAATATTTTTAATTTAGGAAAATACAATAATTAAAATACAATTAATTAATTTTGCCAAATGCAATCACTCAATTTTTTACCTTATAATTTCCGTTTCAAAAATAGTAAAAATAAAACAATGATTTTTGACGAAATTAGAAAAAAATTTATAATTCTTACTCCCGAAGAATGGGTGCGTCAAAATGTGGTTCAGTTTTTATTAGAAGAAAAAAAATACCCGAAATCATTAATAAATGTCGAGAAAATTTTGAAAATCAATGATTTAGTAAAGCGATATGATATTGTTGTTTTTAATAATAATGGTTCTGTAAATATTTTAGTTGAATGCAAAGCACCACAAATTCAAATTTCACAACAAACATTTGATCAAATTGCAAGATATAATATGCAATTAAATGCTTCGTTTTTAATGATTACCAATGGTTTGAGCCATTTTTATTGCAAAATTGAGAATGACAATTATCTGTTTTTGAAAGATTTGCCAAATTATTTGGAACTCTAATTGTTTTTGATAAACCAGTTTATAATCCAAAATTAATAATTAAAAAATATTTTTCAATTTTGATTTTGAAATAGAATTCAACATTTCTACAAATAAAGGATGTGGATTGAGCACCGTACTTTTGTATTCTGGATGAAACTGCACACCTATGAAAAACGGATGATTCTCAATCTCTACTATTTCAGCCAAGCCTGTTTCTGGATTTAGACCTGATACTTTCATTCCATTTTCATCTAATTTTTTTATAAAATCTTGATTCAATTCATATCGATGCCTGTGTCTTTCAGATATTTGTGTTTTGTTGTAAATTTTGTGAGCCAACGAATTTTCATGAATTTTACATTCCCAAGCACCTAACCGCATGGTGCTTCCTTTTGCCGTTATATTTCGTTGATTTTCCATTAAATCGATTACTGGAAAATTAGTTTCAGGATTCATTTCGGATGAATTGGCATCTTTAAGGTTTAAAACATTTCTTGAAAATTCAATTACAGCAACCTGCATTCCGAGGCAAATTCCTAAAAACGGAATATTGTTTTCTCTTGCAAATTTTACAGCCTCAATTTTTCCATCCAATCCACGAATTCCAAAACCTGGTGCAACAACAATTCCTGCTACATTAGCTAATTTTTCTTTAACATTTTTATTATTTAACTCTTCGGAGTGTATTGAAATTATTTTTACTTTAAATCGTTTTTTAACCCCAGCATGGATAAATGATTCGAAAATTGATTTGTAGGAATCTTGCAATTCTATGTATTTTCCAACTAATGCAATTTCAACTTCGTATTTTGGATTGTTAAAATCATTCAAAAAAGATTTCCATGTTTTTAAACTAGGATTTGATTTTTTTTGTAATTTTAATTTATTCAAAACAATAAGGTCTAGTTTCTCTCCTATCATTAAAAGTGGAACTTCATAAATTGATTTTGCATCAATAGATTGAATAACCGAATCTCGTTTTACATTACAAAAAAGGGCTAATTTTTCTTTAATTTCTTCGGATATTTCATGTTCGGTTCTACAAATCAAAATATCGGCTTTTACGCCACATTCCATTAATGTTTTTACTGAATGTTGGGTAGGTTTGGTTTTCAACTCGCCAGTTGTGGACAAATAGGGTAATAAAGTTAGATGCATAACCAATGCGTTTTCTTCGCCAAGTTCCCATTTCATCTGCCGAATGGCTTCAATATATGGTAACGATTCTATGTCGCCAATGGTTCCTCCTATTTCTGTAATTATAATATCATACGCACCACTATCTCCCAAAATTTTAATTCGTTCTTTAATTTCATTAGTAATATGTGGCACTACCTGAACCGTTTTTCCTAAATAATCGCCGTTTCGTTCTTTTTGAATAACTGCTGCATATATTCTACCTGTTGTTACATTATTTGCAATAGAGGTTTCTACATCTAAAAATCGTTCATAATGACCCAAATCCAAATCGGTTTCGGCACCATCATTGGTAACATAACATTCGCCATGTTCATAAGGATTTAGCGTTCCTGGATCAATATTAATATAGGGATCTAATTTTTGAATCGTTATTCTATAACCTCTTGATTGTAATATTTTTGCAAGAGATGCTGCTATAATTCCTTTTCCTAATGATGATGTTACACCGCCAGTAACAAATATATATTTTGGGTTTTTCATTTATTTTTTTTGTATTTATATTGATATTACTGAATGGGGTTTGCTTTCTAAAATTCCCGAATGTGTAATTTCAGTAAAAAAGGCTTTTTCCTGCAAGTCTTTAATGTTTTTTGAGCCAGTATAGCCCAAACCGCTTTTAATTGCACCTACAATTTCGTTCAAAACGGATTCTAAACTTCCAATTAATTCAACTTTTGCTTCAATTCCTTCGGAGGTTGATTTTTGTAAATATCGATCACTTTCTTGCATCACTATTTTGCTCCCCATACCACGATAATATTTAAATAATTTGCCATCAACTTCAATTATTTTGCCTGGTGCTTCATTGGTTTTTGCCAACAAACTGCCTAACATTACAGTACTTGATCCTACTGCTAATGCTTTTACTATATCACCATAATTTTTTATTCCACCATCTGCAATCATTGGTATATTTTTGTCTTTCAAATAGTTATATACATTTTCTAATGCAGTTAATTGCGGAACACCTACGCCCGATACAATTCTTGTGGTGCATATTGAGCCCGATCCCATTCCAACTTTTATTGCATCTGCCCCTAAATCTACTAAATATTTGCATCCATCAGTAGTTGCAATATTTCCTACAATTATTTCTGTATTTGGAAAATGTTTTTTTATTTGTGTTAATAAATTTCCAACATTTTTACTATGTCCATGTGCCGAATCTAAAACTAATGCGTTTGCCCCATTTTCAAGCAATGATTCAATATGATTTATTGTAGATGTAATTCCAATTGCCACTGCAACACTTAATTTTTGATTGGAATCTATTGTTGAGAGTGCGTTTTTATCAAAAATAAAGTTTTTAACTTTTAGCAATTCCGTCAATTGCTCACTTTCAGAATAATTTTTATGTATCACTCCAATTCCTCCATTTATAGCCATGTGAGCAGCCATATTTCCATCGGTAACAGTGTCCATGGCACTACTAACAATCGGAATATTTAATTTAATTTTAGGGGTTAAAAAGGTCGAGATAGCAGCATCCAAAGGATTAATTTCGGAAAATTGTGGCACTAATAATAAATCGTCAAAAGTATAAGACTTGCTAATTATATTCATAAATTATAGTTTTCATTGGTTTATTCCCACTCAATTGTAGCAGGTGGTTTTGAAGTAATATCATAACAAATTCTGTTTATTTCTTTTACTTCATCGGTTATCCTTTTTGATATTTTATCTAATAATTCATAGGGAACTCTTGAAAATGTAGCTGTCATATAATCAACCGAATCGACAATTCTGATTACTGCCACAAAACCATAATTTCTATCATCTCCTTTCACACCCACTGATTTTATTGGTGTTAAAACAATAAATGATTGGTTATTTTTATATAATTGTCCACTTGTGGTCAATTCCTCCATCAAAATTGCATCTGCTTTTTTAATTATTTCTAAACTTTCATTTGTAATTTCGCCAATAATTCTAACGGCAAAACCAACACCAGGAAAAGGATGCTTATTTATAATTTCATACGGTAGCCAATCTTTCCCTATTACTTTAATTTCATCTTTAAAAAATGTTCTAAAAGGTTCAATTATTTCAAAACCAATTTCGGCAGGAAGACCACCCACATTATGATGTGATTTTATAACTTCTTTATTTCCAGCACCTCCACCTGATTCTATCACATCTGATTTTATAGTTCCTTGTGCTAAATATTTTACAAAGCCATAATTCGTTTTAACTTCATTAAATATTTCGATAAACTTTTTGCCAATAATTTTTCGTTTTTGTTCAGGATCAAAAACGCCAGAGAGTGCATCAATAAATCTATCTTTTGCATCTATAATTTCTAAATTTAAATCAGGAATTTTCTTTATGAAATCAAATTCTGTCGTTCTAATTAATCCAGTATCTATCGATACACAGTAAAGATTTTTGTCAATTGCTTTATGCAATAAAACCGCTAAAATTGTAGAATCGACACCACCAGATAAGGCTAATAATACTTTTTCGTTTCCTATTTTTTCTTTCCAATATTCAATTAAATTATCATTTTTAATTTTTGATGTTGGAATGTTAATCTCTAATTTACAAATGTTTAAAAAGTTTTCAAAAAATTGGTTTGAAAATTCATTTTGAAAAGTTTCGGCATGAAATTGAACCCCAAATATATTTTTTGACTGATGTTCAATACTACTAATTTGTTTTTTTTCGGATATTGAAGTAATTACAAAATTCTCAGGCATTTGTGATAAAAAATCGTTGTGCGACATCAATACCTCATGCTTTTTATCATATAGATTATGAAACAGTTTTGAAATATTATCATTATTAATTTGTATTAATCGGTTTCCAAATTCGCCATTAAAGTCGGTATTAATTGCACCTCCAAAATGTTTTACAATAATTTGCATACCCATACAAATTCCTAAAATTGGAATATTCAAATCGAAAATTCTTTTATCGTATTGAAAATCAGTGTTGTTTACAGAACCATTTCCTCCTGATAAAATAATACCAGCAATATTTTTTAGTTCATAATTATATGAAGAAAGTATGGTACAATCAATATTTTGCTTTCTTAATGTTTTTTCGATTAAAAAAGTATATTGAGAACCATTGTCAATAATAACAATCATTTTGTTTGTTTTTAGAAAAAATTGAAAAATTAGGAATCAGAAAACTAAATTTTATTCACAAAAAATGATTTGAAAATTTAGAAAAAATAAGTTAGCAAAAATACAATATTATAATTAAAATTGAACAAAATAATATCCCTATTACTCTAAATACTGATGGAAATGTGTTTTTGCAAACTAATCCTAACCGAGAATATGATTTTGTTGAAAAACTTTTTAGCAATTTTGAATCAAAGACTAATGTAGATTATTATTTAAAAAAATGGAAACAAAATTCATTAAAACATAGTTTTTTGAACTAAAAAAAAGCGGTTCATCGCTGAACCGCATTTTCCACTAAAAAAAACATTATTTATTATAAACACTCTCTCTCTTAAAATGAACTGCTAACATATAATATACAACAGCTCTATATTTATTTTTATTAGATTTTCCATAAGTTTCTAAAACTGAATCAATAGCTTTATCTAAATCTGCACTGTCATTTAAACCTAATTTTTTAATTAAGAAATTATTTTTCACAGTCAATAATTCTGATTCTTGTGTTCCTGCTATAGTTGCTGCATCTTTATTATAAATAGATGGTCCACAACCTATTACAACTTTTGTAAGCAACTCCATATTTGGCGTTATATTACATTTTTCTTTTAAATCTGCTTCATAAACAGCAATTAGTTCGTCTCTTTTACTCATATTTTTTTTCTTTAAAATCTGGATTTTCTATAAAATATAATTCAATAATTATACAGATTTGATTAATAATAAGTCAAAGTTAGTAATAAATTTTTATAATTAAACTAAATTTTTAAAATAATTTAATAAAATTTCATCGTTTTGTTTTGTTGGTGTAAAAATTTCTAAAATTGCTGGTTTGTCAATTGTATAAAACGAT
>DYPB01000031.1:15553-19570 GCA_020720185.1 Flavobacterium psychrophilum
TTTTGTTGGTGTAAAAATTTCTAAAATTGCTGGTTTGTCAATTGTATAAAACGATTTTAATTTTGCTTCTAATGTTTCTGTTTTGCTTGCAATTTGATAATCAAAATTATACATTTTAGCTAGATATTCGGCAGTTAAGCCATGTGAGGTTTCAAAAAAAGTATTAAAAGTTTCATTTTCTTGATGTCCTGGCAAAATTCTAAAAATTCCTCCTCCTCCATTATTGATTAAAATTATTTTAAAATTTTTTGGTATATAGTTGTTCCACAAGGCATTACTATCATAAAAAAAACTTATATCTCCTGTAATTAGAACCGTTTGTTTTTTTTGTAAAACCGCTGCTCCAATTGCTGTGCTGGTACTACCATCGATTCCGCTAGTACCTCTGTTGCAAAAAACGGCTATATTTTCTTTATTTTCAAATAATTGTGCGTATCTTATTGTAGAGCTATTGCCTAATTGTAACAAAATATTTTCAGGTAAATTATTCATTATCAATTCAAAAGCTTTGAAATCTGAAAATGGTATTTTATCTAAATATTCTGTATGTTTTTTAGAACGAATATTTTTTATTTTTTGTGTTTTCTCATTATAATCACTATCAATTTTTGAGGTTAATGGTAAAAATGTGGTGAAAAAATCATTCATTTTCCACTTAAAATGATGGGTTAAACAAGAATATGTATCGTAGGCTCTTTGTTCATCGATATGCCAATGATGTAATGGTTTATAGTTTCGAAGCATTGTTTTTATTCGCTTTGAAACTACCATTCCTCCAAATGTAATAAGAATTTCTGGCTGAAAATCTATAAAATCATCAATTGTAAATGGCGTTATTATGGCATCTATATTTGAAATAAATTTTGGATGATGCCAATTAGAAATATTTTCGGTCATTACCACCACCGATGAATCATTTGCTAATTTATTTGTAATATTTTCATCAATAGAATGAGGGAAATATTCTCCAACTACAATCAATTTCTTTTTTGATTTATTCCAAATCGAAGCAAATTCATCTAAATTCTCTAACTTATTTTCAAAAACTAATGGTTTAGTAATTTCTAATTTATTATTCTCTAATTCCGTAACCACTTCATACAAAGGCTCTTCAAAAGGTGCGTTAATATGAACAGGACCTTTTTGAGTATTAGCAATATCGACTGCGGTACAAATGTTTAAAGTATTTTGTTCTGATGGATTTTCGGTTAAATTAAAACTGCCAATAATATGATTTTCAAAAACATGCTCTTGCCGAATCGTTTGCCCATCTCCAATATCAATTTTATGAAATGGTCTGTCGGCACTTATGATTATTAATGGAATTTGACTATAAAAAGCTTCGGCAACGGCAGGATAATAATTTAACAATGCAGAACCAGATGTGCAAACCAAAACAGTTGATTCTTGATTTTGTTGCGAAATTCCTAATGCAAAAAATCCTGCACAGCGTTCATCTGCAATGCTATAACAAGTAAAAAACGGATTGTTTGTAAAGCCAATAGTCAAGGGTGCATTGCGTGAACCTGGCGAAATGACAATGTTTTTAATGCCTTTTGATTGGCATATTTGGATGATATTTTGAGCAAGAGGTATTTTAGGATAAAGCATTTTTGTTTTCAGTTTACGATTTTCAGTTTATAGTTATCAAGATACTGAAAACTAATTATTGAAAACTAATTTTGGCTAAATTTTATATAAATACAGCATTTTGCGTTAGGGATAGAAGTGGAAATCCTTTTTTGAGGCTTTTTCTGCCTCAAAAAAGATTGGAACGAATAGCCCGACCCTTGGGGAACGCCTAAATCGCACTAATTATATTTTGTTGTATATTTTAGAATTATGCCCTAATTTTCAATCCAATCAATTATTGTTTTGTGCAGTTGATTTAAAACTAACTAAAGTTAGTAATGCTATGATTAGTATTTGTTTCATTTTATTATTCTGTATCCTTTTATAAAAATCCATTTCATAAATAATTTTTCGCCCTCATTGGTTTTTATGGCTTGGAATTTTGGACTTATAATTGTAACAATTACAAATGTTGTAACAGGTATCCAATATCCTGATAAATTGGTATATTTATCAATTAAAAAACGGAGTGGCAAAAACAGAATGGTGAATGCTGCCAGTTGGTATAAAAATGCTTTAATTTGGGGACTTTTCATTTTTTAGGTTGTAAGTAATTTAGTCGTAAGTCAAAAAAAATGATGACTTACGACTTTTGATTTTAGTTTACAAATGTATCACTTCTCCGTAAGCTGCGGCAACGGCTTCCATAACAGCCTCACTCATAGTTGGGTGTGGATGTATGGCTTTCAAAATTTCGTGTCCGGTTGTTTCTAATTTTCGGGCAACAACGGCTTCGGCAATCATATCGGTAACGCCAGCACCAATCATGTGGCAACCTAACCATTCGCCATATTTTGCATCAAAAATTACTTTTACAAATCCATCAGCAGCTCCACTTGCTTTTGCTTTTCCTGATGCTGAAAATGGGAATTTGCCTATTTTTAATTCGTATCCTTTTTCTTTGGCTTGTTTTTCGGTTAATCCAACAGATGCAATTTCTGGAGTGGCATAGGTACAGCCTGGAACATTTCCGTAATCTATTGGATCAACATGTAATCCTGCAATTTTTTCGACACAATTAATTCCTTCGGCACTCGCAACATGAGCCAATGCTTGACCTGGTGTAACATCGCCGATGGCATAATAACCTGGAATATTGGTTTGATTGTATGTGTTTACTAAAATTTTATCTTTATCAACCGAAATTCCAACCTCATCAAGACCAATATTTTCTATATTTGTTTTAATTCCGACTGCCGAAAGTAAAATATCTGCTTCTAAAATTATTTCCCCTTTGTTGGTTTTTACAAATGCTTTTACACCATTTCCAGTCGTATCAATTTTTTCAACTGATGATGAAGTCATGATTTTGACACCTGCTTTTTTCATCGATTTTTCCATTTGTTTGGATATATCTTCGTCTTCAACTGGTACAATGTTTGGCATAAATTCAACAATAGTTACTTCGGTTCCCATTGAATTATAAAAATGGGCAAACTCTACTCCTATTGCCCCTGAACCTACAATTATCATTGATTTTGGTTGGCTTGACAAGGTCATTGCTTGTCTGTATCCTATTACTTTTACACCGTCTTGTGGCAGGTTTGGTAACTCACGAGACCTTGCCCCTGTGGCAATAATTATATGGTCTGCTGTATATTCGGTAATTTTATTGTCTTTATCTGTAACCGAAACTTTTTTAGCTGCTTTTAGTTTTCCAAAACCATTAATGACATCAATTTTATTCTTTTTCATTAAAAATTGTACCCCTTTGCTCATATCGCCAGCGACATTTCTGCTTCGGTTTACTACGGCAGAAAAATCTTTATCGAAAGATGAAACTGTTAATCCATAATCTGATGCGTGCTTCAAATAATCAAACACTTGTGCTGATTTTAATAAGGCTTTTGTAGGGATACAACCCCAGTTTAAACAAACTCCGCCAAGGTTTTCTTTTTCGATTACGGCTACTTTAAAACCTAATTGTGAGGCACGAATGGCGGTTACATATCCTCCTGGTCCTGAACCTAAAACTATAATATCGTATTTCATCTTATTTATTTTTATGGTAGCAAATTTAAGAAAAATATCTGTTTTATGAAATATTATTTATTGTTCTTTTTTAATCACATAAACATAAATCCAAGTAAGAGTAAATGTTGGAATTAGATCGGTTCCTGGAAGAATTTCTTCGATAAAACTTATAAACCCTCCAATTTTACCAATATTACCCTTATACATTTTGGCTAATAATAATCCTGAAATTGGTGCCCATACTAAGTCAAAAAATTCTGCTAATAGAGGTATGGCATAAGAAGTCATCCCTATTAAATCAAAGATAATACCCAAAAAGAGTTTCGTTTTTTTATGTGTTTTTATTTTGGGATAATTTTCAAGTTGTATTTTATTGTCCATTTTATTTTTGATAATTGATAATTGATAATT
>DYPB01000176.1 GCA_020720185.1 Flavobacterium psychrophilum
CTGTTGCTTATCTTAAAAACAAACCAGAAGAAGCGGTAATTACTTCTTGGAAAGAGATACCAGGACTGCTTTTAATGATTGCTTTCGGTTTGTTATCAATTATAGTAGGAAAAAATTACATATTCAAAAAATAACGCTGTCTATCTATTTAAAATGTCGTTGGTCTATTAGTGGTTTTTTGATAACTACAATGCAAATATCTTTGGCTATATCAATTTAAAAATCAAATAAAAATGAAAAAAACAATCGTATTATTCTTATTTTCCTTAACTACAAGCGTTTCTATAAATGCCCAAATAAGAAACCCAAGATTAGGATCGGGAAACAATTCTAACAACATAGAACAGCAAATGTTAGACAAAGCCAAACAAATGAACTTAGGTAATGTGCATTCTGAATCGGCTCACATGAGACCAACGGCTGCTGCTGGAGGCTATTTTTTAAGATTTGAAAACGGTTGGACATATTATAATCCAAGCACAAAACAAGTATATGCCATTTATGGAGATATAATGAAAAAATGGGGAGAAATTAGCTACGAAACAGGTGAACTTGGCTTTCCTACTTCTGATGAGAAAGACAGTGATAAAGCTGGCTGGAGACGAATGAATACTTTTGACAAAGGAGCAATTTATTGGAATGATGGAAGAACAGATGTAGTGAAAAAAAATATCGACTCTGTAATAAGAGAACCATATAAAAGTTCCAATTATCTTTTGGGAACTGGTCAATTAACAAAACCATTAAAATTCAATGATGTTACTAAGACTATCGTTAGAAAACCTGCAAATAATAATGGTGGAAGTAGTTTTAAAAACCCTGTAATTAGAACTAAAGAAAAAAATAATGGAGATAAAATTTGTAAAACAGAATATCGTAAATTAGATGTTACAAATTTGAATCAAGATGTTCTAAATCCAGACGATATAAAATATTTACGATTGGGTGCTATTTACAATTTAGATGAGTTTAAAAAAGGAAATTTCAACAATATTAAAGAAGACAGAGCTCCATTATCGTTAAATATTCCTGGTATTAGATCCATAAAAGTAGATACCCCAGACGAAGACAATTTAGCCAATGCTATGACCGATTTGTTAAACACTCCATTCGTAAAAAGACCTGCAGGTAATGGACAATTCTACGAAAGTAAAATTGTAAATTCAAAAACCGAGTTAGAAATAGCTGCGGGGCTTTCTTATAGCGGTTGTGGTTTTAGTGCGAAGGCTACCTTTGACTACAACGAATCATCAACTAAAAATAAATGTTTAGTTACTTATCTTTATCCAGTTTTTACAGCACAAATATCTAGTGGGAAAAATTATTTTACCGATGCTAATTTAAATATAAATCAGGATTTGGTTGTAATAGATGGGATTACTTATGGAGCAAAATTATTAGTGTTTTTTGAATCTGAATTAGATCAAGATAAATTAAAATTAGGTTTTTCGGGCAGCGGTTGGGGTTCCAATGCTAATTTTTCTTACGAAGAAAAAAATGAATTAAACAAAACCACTTTTAAAGTTTTCTTATATGGCTCAAGTCAACCTATTCAAATAGTAAATTCTTACGAACAAGTTAACACTGCTATTCAACAAATGATAAACGAAATTTGTGCCCCAAACAAAAAATATCCTATAGAATTAGGTGCACCAATTAGTTATTCTTTACGATTTTTGAACGGTGATATAGCGGCTACTAACTGTAATGCAAACGAACTACCATCACAAGTTTGCACTACAAATCCTGCCAATATTACTAAAAATTTAACAGTAAACTTACAATCTTTAACACTAAAAGGGGGTAATCATTTTGGATGGATAGATTTTGAAATTTTAGACGGAAGCGAAGCACACAATCGTAGAGGAAATGATATAAAAACGGTTTGGAATGTAAACAGAGATCAAGCAACCTATCAAAGTATAGGCAATGAACAAAACCCTGTAACTTCTGTAACCTTTGAAAACATAAATGCTACAGATAGAGCCAATGGTTATTTGAGAATTTGGACAAGATTGCAAAACCGAAAAATTGGTGGTACCGATGCTTTCTTAGTAAAACAAGATAATCCAAATCCAGACCAAGGAAAAAACTTTCAACACGGTGACTTTTCAGGACAGTATTATGATATTAAGTTAAGTGATATACTAAATCAAAGACCCGGTGCAAAATTCAACACAACTTTAATGAGAAGATCGGGTAATGATAAAGAAATGAATATTCTAATTAACGCAGTGTTCAATTAAAATTATACACTTAGTTTTTCACATTATGTATTTTCTTACATAAAAAAACAAAAATAACTCATTTTGTGTAGATACCAATAATAAAAAATTATGCGTTCAAAATTATTGATTCTCCTCCTAATGCTATCATTGGGAGGTTTTTCTCAAGAAAAACAAAATTGGAACAACACTTTTTTGTATGGTTTTCAGTTGCCTGATAAATTAGAAAGTTTTTCGGGAATATACCTAACCATAAAATACAAAGGAGATTTTTTAATTCCTAAATTAGTAAAAATTGGAGGAAAATCTACAAAAATTGCTTCAGAACCATTTTATTTATCAAACAAAAGTGCAGTAATTAATAATACAAAATTGCCTTTTGAAATACAAGGAAAAACCTATTATTGGCTGTTAGATGGCGACATGATTACCGAAATGACATTGCATCCAAGTAGGTTTCAAATTGATATTACAACTGCAAATAGCGAAGCCACAAAGCAATTTTATTTACCCGAAATATTTGATTGCGTTCCACAAAATTGTTTAAATGTAGCCTATTTGCAATCGATAACTACAACTAATAGAGCTAAATTATTGCAGGAAAAAATATGGAAACTATCCGTACAAAGAAAAATTACCCGTAAAAAACAACCAGAAATAATCAAAGATACCACACTAACTTTCTCGCTACGAAACACAATTCCGAAAGGTGTATTAATGGCTTTACCCGAACTTAACCTAAAAGATTACAGCACTCAAGAATTTACTGTTGATAATTGTTATTGGATTGAAAACACCTTCTTAATTCCAATAAAATCAAAAATCATAAAAAAACAACCAGATTCCTGCTATGAAAATTACACCACTATTGAGGGCAAAATTTGCTCAAAAAAAGGTTGCATTACAGGTAACGGATCTGGATTGTGTTCCAAATTAAATTCCTCTACAAAGAAAACAAAATACAAACTAACAATAATTGTAGAGCCTTAAATCACACAAAAAACATAAAACT
>DYPB01000177.1 GCA_020720185.1 Flavobacterium psychrophilum
ATATTATCTGTATTTTATCTATATTTCATTGTTTTTAATGAATAACGTTTTGGGGCTTGGCGAAGGTGGGGGTTAGAAGCACAAATGTTCAATTTAGCACAAATGTTTATTAGAATTCCAAATGTTCAATTCAGCACTAAAGCCCCACTTTTGCCAAACCCCTGTTACCTGCCGGCGTTTTCTCGTCTGTAAATTTAGTTTATTATGTTGAAAAGTAATTGTAGATTATAAGTATCATTTTGATATTTTTGTTTACCTTTGTCAAGTTAATTCAAAGTCATAGCAATATGTTGGTAAAAGAACTTAAAAGCACAAGTCAAATTTCGTCTTTTCTTAGTAGGGTTGCTCTCGGTCAAAATGGATATGAGCAAGGCTTAAATAAGATTGAAAGAAAGAAAAATGGTGTTTTCTTAACCAATTCCGTTGATACAGTCGAAAATTTATTAGATGTTGTATTAATTGATTCAGAAATTTTTGGTAAAAGAATACTTGAACCATCTTGTGGTCAAGGTATTTTTATTTTAAAATTGTTGTCCGATATATATGTAAAATTTCCTGATAGTTTATTGATTTCAAACTTTATTTCAAATAATGTTTTTTTTGTTGATATTCAAGATGAAATGGTTGAAAAAACCAAAAATAATATCCAAAAATTATACGCTTTTCTTTTTGATGAAAATTTTCAAGGGTCATTTAATGGAATAAGTTGGGATTTTACTGATAAAGTTTCTGCCGGTTTGTCTTTATTTGAGGAAGTCAAAATTACTCCGTTTTTTAATTTGTACAATTCGTTCGATTATGTAGTCGGTAATCCGCCTTACGTTACATTATATGGCAGAAGAGATAAAAAAGAAAATGAAGAACAAAGAATAAATTACTTAAATAATTACCATCAGTTTCCAAGTTCTGTGAAAAATGGAAAACTAAATCTTGTAATGTTATTTATAGAACACTCTCTTGATTTTTTGAAAGAAAATGGCAAATTGAGTTTTATTATTGATGTTTCCTTTTTTGAAACAGCTTATGAGTTTACAAGAAAATATCTGTTAGACAACACTACTATTGATGAACTGCAAGTGAATATCAAAGATTTTGATGTTGCAAGTGGTCAAGTAATTATTAAACTTTCAAAAGCCAAGAGTATAAATCATAAAGTTCAAATCATTGACCATAAAACTGAAAATCGTTATTTGGTTGAACAGTCAAGTTGGTACAATAAAAATGATGAGTACAAATTTAGATATAATGGTTGTTCAATTTCAAAGCAAATTTTAGATAAGGTTGAAGCCAAAAAAGATAAAACGATATTGCAATTATATCCGAGTAAAAATTTGCGTACCTGTGTAATGCTTTTAGATATGGAAGATAAATTTACTTTCTTAGATAAAGGAAGTAGAGAAGAAGAATTATTGTATCCATATTACCAAGGCTCAAAAGCACTTTCAGAAAAGTATGGTAAACTTGATTTCAAGAAATACTTTTATTACAACAAACCTTTGCAAGATTCAATTAATGAAGAATTAAAAATTGAACTAATAAAACAGGGTGTTAAGAATAAAAAAAGATTAGGATTAGGTGAAACTATTATTTACGATAATCCAAAATTGTTTATTAGACAGTCTGCAAAAGAAGTTGTAGCTACTATTGATTTGAGTAAAAGCTCTGCGAATAATAGTCTTTATGTTTTTTCATTAAGAGATAATTCCGAAAAAACAGTTGATTTTTTATACTTTTTATGTGGTTTTTTGAACTCAGATTTTGTAACCTATTACGCTCAACAAATGAATATAATTAGGTTCTCACAGGGCAAACAGCCACAAATAAAAATAAGTGATTTAGGAACTGTTTATATTCCAAATAATATTAAAGTGCAAAATGAGATTTCTAAATTGTGTAAAGAAATTTACACCTATTTTGACTCAAAAGATACCTTAAAAACTCAAATAGATAATTTAGTTTACTCCTATTATGAGTTATCCAATTTAGAAATTGAAAACATTCAAAAAAGCATTAAAGATTTCTAATTTTGTCTTCCTGTTCTTTGTTGATTTGTTTCAACAAATCAATATTAATTTCTGCTTGTTTAGCCGTCTTAACTTTAAGAATTCCTGTTTTAAAATTCTCTAATTCTTGGGTTGCTTTTTTCAATTTTCTTTCGTTTGATTCTATTTTCTTTTGTAAAAGAAAATCCAAAAATTCTTCTCTTGTTCTGTAAACCGTTTCAGAAAAGCCATTCACTTGCATTTGGTTTGCCGGGGTTATACGCATTGTTGGACTAACGTTTTTAAGAAAATAAGATTTTACAAAAAGGTTGTTATGTTTTACAAACTCTAATCCATTTTCAAACCCTTGGTAATAAACAATTATGTATGCCAAATAAAAATAGCCGTTTTGCATTAAGGTAATAACCTTGTCAGGTGTGCCACTATCAGGATTTGTGTCGTCATTTTCTACGTTTACTGCCTTGAAGTCTATCCAAATAAGTTCTTTATGTCCGTTGATTTCAAATATAGTTTCAACATCAAAAGGATTTTTAGTTTTTCCTTCTGGTGAAGCCAAAGACTCCTTAAAATATTGATGATTTTGAGTAAATTCAACAAACTTGTTTTCAATAAATTTACTAATTCCATCTCCAACCCGTTCACCTTTCTTAACAGCAATATTTAATTTAGGATTTGTGGTAATTATATTTCCTACAAGTTGGTCTAATTGTGTAGTGATAAGTGTTTCGTATGCTTGAATGTCCATACTTACTTGAATAAGTCTGATTTAAAAAATTGATAAACAGACATATCAAGAGCTTTTGCGATTTTTTCAATGTTTGCAACTGAAACATTTCTTTTTCCTTGCTCAATACTTGCAATATAGGTTCTGTCAAGCTCACAAACGAATGAGAACTTTTCTTGACTAAGTCCTTTTTCGTTTCTAAGTTCTTTAAGTCGTATTCCTATTTTGATTCTTATGTCCACAGTTGCAAAGTTCCATATTTGTAGTTTATGAAACAACGGACTATAAGTATAGTGTCAAAGTTTTTTGTTGAGATTATTGTCGATTGTTGATGGTTGTCGTGTGGTTCGGTACGCTTGCAGGTAACATCCGTGTTGACGTATGTTTTTGATTTCTATTGCGTCAAATAGGCACTTGATGCGAAACAAACTCCGTTATCTTCCAACAGCCATTCAATGCCACA
>DYPB01000032.1 GCA_020720185.1 Flavobacterium psychrophilum
TTGCTAAAAATTAAACCCAAATTACGCATTAGACTTCGTTATGAAAACTCAAAATGCAATAAAAATAAGTGCTCACGGACTATTTTTGAAGAAAGAATACTTTTGTATTTTGAATTTAAAAATAGGAGTAAGTGCTTATTCTTGAAGTAGTTTGAGTTTGGAATAGATTTCTAATGCGTAATTTGGGTTAAAATCTATTTTATGATAGAAAAATAATATCAAAGAAATATATTTGATAAAAAAAAACGATATATTTTTGTATCAAATTAATCAAAATAAGAAATATGAAACTACCAATTATTAAACATTTTACTAAATTTATCGAAGAAAATGACGAAGATTTTATTATTGAAACGATAGAAGTTTTAGAGCATTTTTGTGAACTCGAATCCCTAAAAGACGATGAATTAGACCATACTGCAGAATTAATTTCCAATCTTTATGGGGCATTAGAAGTCCAAAAACTCATAAAAAGTGGTATGGACAAAAAAGAAGCCACAAATAGTTTTATGAAAAGGGTATTAGGTTCTATTGATAAATAGTGGTCTGCTTTCTAATTAATTATTTGAAATAAATTAGTCTTCGTTATCAAAATAACCTTTAGTTTTTACTTTATTAGAAAAGAAATTTAAGAATAATACCACAAAGAATAAAAACACTAATGCTTGTGCAGCAACAAGCATTTTTCCTTGGATTGTAACAGGATAATAATCACCATAACCAATTGATGAGGAGGTTATTATACTAAAATACACAGCGTCAAACCAATGTGTTAGCGGTTGGTTTAAATAATTACCTCTAAAATAAAGTACGGCGAATGTTAGTACAATTTCTGCATAGTTGAAAAAAATTAACAGCATTGATCTTTTATAAGAACGAGGTTTTGCAAATAAATCGGAGGCGAAAATTAAAGTTGGGATATATAATATAGTTTCTAAAACCAAATAAGACATAATTACAATAATATAATTGTTGTTATGCCAATTATTTATAAGAATTATCAAAGGAAAAATGGCTTTTGCTAAAACATAAAGATCTAAAGCTAAATCCTGATATTCGTGTCCTTTTTTATTAGCTAAATATTTGATATAAATGCCAGGAAAAAAAAGTTGTGAGGAGGAGAGAAACAACCGAATAATTTTTTCAATTCCGTTGTCATCATGATGGTTGTTTTCCCAAATAGATTGAATATTATCAATCCGTTTCTGAATCGGATTGCAAGTATCCTTCTCTGATTTTGTAACATTGCCAAGAAGTAGTTTTTTTATGATTTTTCTCATAATATCCTATGCTTTATGTAAAGTTACGATTTTTTATTCAATTAAAAAAACATTTTTACTTTAAGGTGGGCTAATTTATAGAACCTACCTTAAGATAATTCCGTCCCTCATTTCAATAATTCTGTCGCTTTTGTGAGCAAAATCATCGTCGTGGGTTACAGCAATAATGGTTTGTCCAAAATCTTGTGTAAGTTCCTGAAAAATATTAAATACAATTTCGGTATTTTTGCTGTCTAAGTTTCCTGTTGGTTCGTCGCCCATAATGATTAAGGGGTCGTTAATCAAGGCTCTTGCAATAGCAACTCGTTGTTGTTGTCCGCCCGAAAGTTTACTGGCTGGCTTTAATGCTTGGTCTTGTAGTCCTAAAATTTCAAGTTTTTTGTATGCTCTTTCTTCAATTTCTTTTTCGGAATATTTGCCTAATTTTAGGGCAGGAATCATCACATTTCGCAAGCAAGAAAATTCTGCTAATAAATAATGAAATTGAAAAACAAATCCTATTTTTTCGTTTCTTAATTCGGCTAATTTATCGGTTGACAAACCTGTTGTGAGTTGATTATCAATATATAATTTACCAGAATAATTGGTATCCATTGTGGAAAGAATGTATAAAAGTGTCGATTTTCCACTTCCTGATTTTCCAATCATTGATAGAAATTCGCCTTTTTTGACTTCAAATTCAATATTTTTCAAAACTTGAAATTCTGTTGGATCGTGAAAAAATTTATCAATTTTTTCAGCTTTTAGTATTGTACTCATACTTATTTTCTTAAAATTTCAACGGGATCAACATTTGCGGCTTTCTTTGCAGGAATATAACCTGCAAAAAATGTGATGACTAATCCAATAACAACACCTTGAACAAATTTTTGTGGCTCGTAATCAATTGGAAAATAACCAATATCTCCACCGAGATATACTTTTTTGAGAAGGGTAATTAGAATTGTTGCGATAATTACACCGCCAACTACCCCCATAATTCCTATTGAAATGGCTTGTGTTACAAATATTTTAATAACATCTTTTCCTTTAAAACCCATAGCTTTTAGAATAGCAATATCGTTAATTTTTTGAGAAACTGTCATATTCAAAATGTTATAAATCCCGAAACCAGCAACTAATAATATAGTAATTGATACAAATGTGATTATCATTTTTCGCATTTTGTTGGTTGCCATTACTGTTGCATTTGCTTCTTTCCAACCTTCGGCTTTATAACCTGTAATTTGAGAAAGTTTTTTTGCTACTTTTTCGGCAATTTCTGGGTCGGTTACATTTACATTGACCTCGGTTATGTATGAATTTCCTTCTTTTAATAATTGTTGCGATGCTGAAATATTGACATACGATTTGGTTTTATCGGTAACGGAATTATTGGTTTTGAAAATTCCAACCACTTTAAAAGTTCTATTAATTCCTTTAGATGAAGTTAGATTTAAATTATCACTTATGGCTAAATTCATCTTTTCAGAAATGCCACTACCAATAATAATTCCGTTTGGATTTGATTTTAATAAATCAAAATTACCATCAACCATAAATGATTTTATGTTGTACATCAGATTGGCTTCTTCGGGTTTGATTCCAACTGAAATGCCTGAAATTTGAGATTTTCCGTTGTTGTAAAAAACGCTTGTATTGACTTGTGGCGTTGCAACGGTTACTTCTTTTTGTTTCAAAATAGTTTCCAAAATCATTTTCGGATTGATAATCGTATTGTTATTTGGAACTACTTTTGGATTAACAATTAGATAATTATCTGCAGCATTCTTAACTAAAACCTTGCTTATTTCGTCGTCTTTATACACTCTAATGTGTGCAGTATTTCTGAAGATTGATTTGTTGGAACTTTTATCAAAACCAACCAACAAGCTATTCATAAAAATATAAACCGACATTCCTAATAAAACGCCTAAAACCGCAACTGCTGTTAGTTTTTTGTTAGAAAAAATATAGGTTTTTGCTATGGTAGCGTTTATATTCATAGGGTTATTTTTGTTCTGATAAATTTCCTACGGCACAACTCACAAAGGATTTTGCTTTTAGATACATATTATTATTCCCAATTTCCGGGTATCCCATTTTTGATAATTGAGTTACAATTTCCTCTCTATCAATAGTTAAAGTTCCAATTACTGTAATGGTTTCAGTTTCTTTATCAATAGAAACCTCTTCAATATCAGGCATTTTTAGCAATGCGGTTTTTATACTATTCATACATCCACCACATTTAATATTCTCAACTGTAATTTTTTCTGTTTTCATATTTTTAAAATTTTAATTATCATGTTTTTTTAAATCTGTAACTTATAACTTTAGAGGATTTAAGATATCGTCTTTTGTAACCCCTTCTAACACCTCTACATAGTCTGTAGAGATAATTCCTGTTTTTATGATTACATTTCCATCCTTACCTTTTATGTTAACTTTGTTTCCAAAACCTAGATAATTTCGTGGAATTAACAAGGCATCTTTCTTTTCACCTACTAAAATATTTGCTTCTAATTGAGTGCCAAAAAGTGATAAATTGACAGTTTTATCAAGAATAACTTTGCAAATAAATGATTGTGTTTGTTCGTCAAATGCGGATAAAATTTCAGAGATTTTTCCGTTGTAAATAATTTCCTTATTTGTGTTTAATTGAACAAAAACTAACTGACCAATTTTTACTTTTCCGATACTACTCTCATCAACATTTAGTACAATTTCAACTTTTTTATCATTTGCAATGGTAGCAATTACATCTCCTTTTTTTACATAGTCGCCGTTGTTTTTCAACTTTCTGATAACTGTACCATTTTCATTAACAATAATTTGATTGTAGTTTTGTGTAACTTTATTGTTTTCAACCTGCCCAGCATTGTTTATCTGTTGTTGTTGGGCTTGTTGTTTTATTTGAAGTATTTGTTTTTTTAGTGCATTTAAATTCGATAAGGAATTTGTAGCATTAAGCATTATATTTTCATATTCCACTTTGGCAACACTCTGACTTTTATACAATCGTTGGTATCGTTCTGCTTGAGTTTTATCTTGATTGTATTTGCTTTCGGCAAATTGAATATTTTGTTGTAATTGCTGTATTTGTGGCGAATTATCAGTTAGATTTTCGTTGGAAATTGCTAACTGCCGTTCTGCGGTTTGAACATTAATTTGATTTGTTTTATTATCAATAATGCCTAAAACGATACCTTTTGAAACCTTATCTCCAATTTCGAAAGTAGCATTATTCAAAACGCCATCTGTTTGTGCCGTAAGATTATACAACCCATCCCATTCTAATTCGCCCGATGCAAAAACGAGTTCTTTAATGTCTTTAATAATTGGTTTAACCTCCTCTTTCTTATTACAAGAAAAAAACATAATGCTTACCAAAAATAGTATTCCGAATTTATTTTTCATTTTTTTTAAATATATTAAATAATAGTCCTCCCATTAAAGCTCCGTATATGGTGCTGTTTAATGGTTTTGAAGTAATTGCACAGGTGCCACTGGCACAGCCTATAAAGTGGTAGTATAAATAACCTGCTATTGCCCCAATAAAAACACCAATTATGGTAAGTTTATTCTTTTGTAATTGTTCCATTTTCTTCAGTTTTTAGGTTTTTTTTGTCCAAATCTACTTCGCAATTGCCACCAAAACAGTTGCCGCCAGCACAACCAAAGGCAAATAATCCCATGGATGCAAAATACACCCCAAAAACTACCGTAAACCATTGTCTTGACTCTATAGATTGTACTATCATAAGTCCTCCAAGTATTACATAAATGGCTCTTCTAAAATTCCAATTCTTTAAAATTCTATCTTTCATTTGATTTATCCAATTTTAATATTAGTTATCATACTAACTTTCGATTTTATAGAATTTGAAATCAAGCAAGCCGCTTCTGATTTTTGTAAAATTCGTTCGGTTTTTTCTAAATCTTTTGCATCAACCACAATAACAGTTGGTTCAAGAATTATCTCACTCATTATAAATTTACCATCTATTTGCTCTAACTTTCCTTTTGCATTGCAACTAAAATGAGTAAAATTCAATCTCGAATTTTCAGCAATAGATAAAAATGTTGTCATCAAACAACTACTTACAGCTGCCGTAAATAAATGTTCGGGCGACCATATACCTTCTATTCCTTTAGGGAATTGAGGAGGCGTTGCAACTTCAATTTCTTTGTTTAATTCAACCGACGACATAATGCCTTTTCGGTCGGTATCCCAATTTACATCAACGGTATAAAAATGTGCTTCCATAATTTATATATTTTATAGTATATTTCTTAAAAAATTAAATTCAAAATTGTACAAAGTCTATAACTTGTATTTATTATAATCAATTACTTGTTTATCTCTATTATAATTTTATTAAAACCAATGTTGGCAAGGGTTGATACTAAATTTAGTTTGCTAATAAGCATATCGTTTTGAGAAATCAACAATCGATCTAAGGGTAAAACATTTTCTTTAAATTGATTAAAATTTTTCTCATAAGTTTCTTTCTTTAACTCAAAAATTCTCTGAAAGTTCTTTCTCTGATTTATTGCTTTTTCATATTCTAAAAATAGTTGTACATTTCTATTTTCGTTTTCTTTTAAAATATGTGCTTCATTATTTTTTAAAACATTAATCTGAATTTGTTTGTTTTTTAAATTTGATACTTTCTGAACTGTTGTCGGAAAATCATAACTTAATTTTAGACCTAAATAACTATAATTTATCCAGTTGGAATTTTTAGAAAAGAAATCCTCATTGCTAGAATTTTGCCAATTAAATGCCGATATGAACGATAAAACAGGTAGGTTTTGATAACCTAAGGTTCGGTACTCTTGTTTGGCTAACAAACTCTGAAGTCTTGCATTTTCTGCTATTAAATTGTTTTTTGGTACTGAGGTATTTTCAGTATTTTCAAAACTCCAAATAACTTGTGATAAATTTGATTTAATTTGATTTTCAAAAAATAAATTTAAAATCTGATATTGAATTTTTGTGTTTATTTCAATTTGTTCTAATTTATCTTTTAATAAAATTAAATTCGACTCAGCTTCATTAACCTCTTGTTTTCTGGCAATTCCTTCTGTAAATTTATTTTCCGTAATTCTAAAAATATCTTTTGCATGAATAATATTTTCCTCTAAAATTTCTTTCTGACCATTAAAAGACAGAATGTTAAAATAAACTAAACTAATTTTTTCATACAAATTTTGTTCGTTAATTTTGTTTTGATTTTCAGTTAATTGTTGATTGATTTTTGCCGATTTTATCTGACTAAAACTACTCATATTGATGATGTCAAATTGAGGCTGAACTGAAAAAGTGGATACAAATTGTTGTCCAATAGTTACCTCTTTAAAGGTATTTGCAGGCAAACCAAAGGCTTGTCCTGGCAAAAAACTAATTTGCTGATTGATATTATTCAAGGCTTGTGCCGAAGTTGGAATTTTAGGATTAAAAATATTTCCGATAGCTATTTTTTTAGTTATTTCGGCTAATTTGATCTGTAATTCTGCATTTTTGAAAGACAAATTTGAAGTTTTTGTATAATTAAAAACCTCATTTATAGATCCAAATGTTTTTTGCTCTTGAGCTAACAAACTAACAGAATTTAATAATAAAATTAGAATTAGAACGGAAACTTGTTTATTAGTACTTAGTAAATTTTTCATAAACATTATTTAATTAGCAATAAATTAGTATCCTCAATTCCTTTTACCCAGTGCTTTACATTTTCTTCAATTTTAATAAAATCGCCAGAAAATAATATCTCTTTAACACCATTTATATCCTCATAAATAGCATTTCCTGAAACACAAATTAGTAGGGCAGGAGTTTTTGTAATATGCTCTTTTAACTGACTTTCTTTTAAGATTTGTAACGAAACAACCTTTCCTTCTTTGGCGATAAACATAATATCAGTTTGTACAGCTGTACTAATTGTATGTAATTCTTTTAGATTCATTTTATTTGTTCTTTAAAATTTTCAATAAATTATTCATCGTCTGCATCCCTTCGGTTTCTATATCAAAACTAAAATCTTTTAATTTCCATTTTAGTATCTGCAACCGAAAGGTTCCCATAATAAAATGAACTAAATATTTAGTTTCAGTTTCTTGATTTATTGCTTTTGATTTTTGTCCAAATTGAACCACCTTCTCAAAATGATTAGCATTTAACTCAATCAAATTTTTTATTTCAAATCTCATTTCCTCCTTGCAATCAATAAGTCCATCGGATAAAACAATGGTTATAAAATGAGGATTGATTTTAAAAAACTCAAACTGACTTTTAAAAAGCATAGTAAATTTTTCATCAAATTCTAAATCTGCATTCACAATATCTTCAAAACGAGTATTAATACTTTTAGATAGATATCTAATCAACAATAGAATAATATCTTCTTTGTTTTTAAAATGCCGATACAAAGCACTCTCAGAAAAATTCATTTCGTTAGCTAAATTCTTAGTTGTCAAACCTAAAATTCCTTTTTGCATCAATACTTTTCCAGATGCTTCAATAATTTCCAGCTGTCTGTCTGTAATGTTTTTTAGCATCTTAAAAATAAGTTAGTAAATATTCACTCTGCAAAGATATATCTTTATTTTAAATTACAATCTAAATTTAATTATTTTTTTCATTTAGATTATATGGTCGCTTAATTAGAGGTTATCTTTCTTGTTATTATAAAATTTTTAATCAAAAGAGTATCGTTTCAATAAGCTTATAAAAATTCCTAATTCCTAATTCCTATTCTTAAATATTTTTGTATTTTTGAAAACTAAAAAAAACAAAAAAATGGCATCAATAACATTAGGTGGAAATTCTATTAATACTAACGGAAATTTGCCAAAAGTAGGCGAAAAAGCACCTGATTTTTTAATGGTAAAAACCGATTTATCAACGGTTTCTTTAGCTGATTATACAGGAATTAATTTGGTTTTAAATGTTTTTCCTAGCATTGACACACCTACATGTGCAACATCGGTAAGAAAATTTAACGAACAAGCAAGCCAATTGATTAATACAAAGGTTTTATGTATATCAAGAGATTTGCCATTTGCTCAAAAACGATTTTGTGGTGCAGAAGGATTAGAAAATGTCGAAAATTTATCCGATTTTAAAGACGGAAGTTTCGGAAATGATTATGGTTTAACAATAACCGATAGCATTTTTGCAGGATTACATTCACGAGTTGTAATTGTTTTAGACACAAACGGGATTGTAAAATACACGGAACAAGTAACAGAAATAGCAAACGAACCAAATTATAAAGCAGCCTTAATGGCAATATAATTTAGATTTATTATAGGTGGGTTCTATAAATTAGCTGATAGCTATTTTTGGAATTATTTTGAATAGATTTTTTCTTTCTTTTTGTTCAAATATGCCCATATTTGAACAAAAAGATGGGAAAAAGATGCCAAATGTAAATTCACTGAACACCGCTGACAAATAAACACAAAGTGAAGTAAAATAAAACAAAAAGAGCATCAGTAAAAAAATAAATTTACAAAAAAACTAATTTATAGAACCCACCTATATTAACAATTCATAATTATGATTTTCGAAAAAGATAATACATTTTTTACAGGACGATTAAAAAGCATTGGTTTTGCCGTTAAAGGAGCTTATAAATTAGTCACGACCGAACACAGCATTATGGTGCAGACCTTCTTAGGCGTTTGTACTGTTATAGCTGGATTTTATTTCAACATTACTCAAACAGAATGGTTGTTTCAAACCCTTGCTACTGGGCTAATTTTGAGCATAGAAGGTCTAAATACAGCAGTCGAAAAAACTGCCGATTTTATTCATCCAGATTTCAGCCGTAGAATAGGTTTTATAAAAGATATTGCCGCTGGATCAGTTTTTTTTGCCGCAATGAGTGCCTTGGCAATTTGGGGAATTATTTATCTGCCGAGAATATTGGAGTTGTTTTAAGATTTTAAGTTCAGTAAAAATTAAATTAAATTTTAAATAAAAAGAACAACCACAAACCTTTGCAAACTTTTGCGTGAAAAAAATATGGCAACAAAAACAACAAAAAAAGAAGACAAAACCGAGAAAAATCCCTTGCTTTCCCGACAACAAAAATTTGTGTTAGGTTGCTTATTTGTGCTATTAGCTGTAGCAATGTTAACTGCATTTATATCGTTTTTTGTTACCGGAAACAACGATCAAAGTGCTGTTGATGCAATTATTGATCGGTCGGAAATTACAGAAAATTGGTTAGGAAAATTTGGAGCTTACCTCTCAAATTTATTTATCTACGAAGGATTTGGTGCTGCATCTTTTCTGTTTGTACGGTTGTTTTTTCTGACGGGAGCTTTTTTAGTTTTAGATATCTCATTACGGAAATTAAAAAATATATGGTTCTGGGATATATTTGCCATTATTATAATTTCAGTATTATTTGGCTTTTTTGCACAATCAATTCCAGAATTAGGAGGAACTATTGGTTTTGAAGTAAATCTATTTCTACAAGATTATATAGGAACCACAGGAACATTATTGGTTATTATTTTTGGAGTATTGGTTTATTTAATCTTCAAATTAAAAATTTCTCCTGATATGATTTCATCATTTTTTGAAAATAAAAAAGTTGAAATAAAATCAGATTTGAATACAATAAAAACCGCTGAAAGTGCTGGTTTATATAATCTTGAGGAATTTGCAGTTGAGGAATTTGACGAACCCATAAAACGAAAAAACATTCCTTTAATTATTGAGGATGATGGAATTGAAGATTACGAACCAGTTTTGAAAACAGTTTCAAAATTTGAAATTAATAAAGAAACCCTAGAACCAACCATTGGTAACGCATCTGAACCAAAATTAAAAACACATTCATTAGAAGTTACACCATCGGTAACTGAAAATATTGAAGAATTTGTTGTAGAGAAACCAAAAGAAGAAATAATAATTGAGGAAAATATGGCTTCTAAATTAGTTGCTGATTTCGGATTATTTGATCCAACTTTAGACTTGTCAAATTATAAATTCCCTATATTGGATTTGATGAAAGATTATGCAGGCGGTATTACCATTAATCAAGAAGAATTAGAGGAAAATAAAAACCGAATTGTTGAAACCTTACGGAATTATAAAATCGAAATTGCACAGATAAAAGCCACTGTTGGTCCATCGGTAACACTATATGAAATTGTTCCCGAGGCAGGAATTAGAATCTCGAAAATTAAGAGTTTAGAAGACGATATTGCCTTATCCTTAGCGGCTTTAGGCATTAGGATTATTGCACCAATGCCAGGAAAAGGAACTATTGGTATTGAAGTTCCGAACAAGAATCCTACAATGGTTTCGATGAAATCTGTCATCGGTTCGTCAAAGTTTCAAGAAGCCGAAATGGAATTGCCTATTGCTTTGGGCAAAACAATTTCTAATGAAACATTTGTAGTTGATTTAGCAAAAATGCCCCATTTATTGATGGCAGGTGCAACAGGTCAAGGAAAATCCGTAGGATTGAATGCGGTTTTAACCTCATTATTGTATAAAAAACATCCAGCCGAAGTAAAATTTGTATTAGTTGATCCAAAAAAAGTTGAATTGACTTTGTTTAATAAAATAGAACGACATTATTTAGCAAAATTGCCAGACACAGACGAAGCCATTATTACCGATAATGCCAAAGTTGTGGCTACTTTAAACTCCCTTTGTGTAGAGATGGATAATCGATATTCATTGCTAAAAGATGCTATGGTTCGGAACATAAAAGAGTATAACGACAAGTTCAAATCACGAAAATTAAATCCTGAATTAGGGCATCGATTTTTGCCTTATATTGTTTTGGTTGTTGATGAATTTGCCGATTTGATAATGACAGCTGGTAAGGAAGTTGAAGTGCCTATTGCAAGGTTGGCACAATTAGCACGAGCTATTGGAATTCATTTGATTATTGCTACACAACGCCCGTCTGTAAATGTAATTACAGGTTTGATTAAAGCGAATTTCCCAGCTAGAATTGCATTTAGAGTGTCTTCAAAAATTGATTCAAGAACAATTCTAGACACCCAAGGGGCAGATCAATTAATAGGAAGAGGAGATTTGTTATATACAAATGGAAATGAAGTAGTTAGGGTTCAATGTGCGTTTATTGACACACCCGAAGTAGAAAAAATTGTAGATTATATTGGAGGACAAAAAGCTTATCCAGACGCTTATTTATTACCAGAATTTATTGGTGAAGATGGCGGAGCAACCCTTGAAATGGATATTTCTGAAAGAGATTCCATGTTTAGAGAAGCCGCTGAAATTATTGTAACCGCACAACAAGGTTCGGCATCATTATTACAAAGGAAATTAAAACTGGGTTACAACCGTGCTGGCAGATTGATAGACCAATTAGAGGCAGCAGGAATCGTAGGACCGTTTGAAGGCAGCAAAGCCCGTAGTGTCAATGTATCAGATTTGAGTTCGTTGGAGCATTTTTTGAGACAGCAGGAGGGGTAGGGGGAAGATTTATATTTGTGAAATATGGATTTTAAGATAGTACAAAATATAGAAAATCATAGTTTTATTGATAAAACAAAAAATAACTCTAAAATTATATTGAAAGCAACAGAAAATAAGAAAAACAATATTTTAGAAATAGAAGAAATTTAGAAATAAAAAAATAAGAAAAATGAAAAAAATACTCATAACTTTACTACTAATCATAGGATTAACAGCATCAGCACAAACAAAAAAAGAAGACAGAAAAGAAGATAAAAAAGCTAAAATTTTATTGGATCAAGTTACTACAAAAATAAAGCAATATAAAAATATCGTTATTGAGTTTAAATATTCATTGAATAATGCCAAAGAGAATGTAAATCAAGAAAATAAAGGCACTGTAACCATGCAAGGAAACTCATATATACTTAATTTTGTTGGCGTTACAAAAATGTTTGATGGAAAAAAAATATATACGATAAATCCAGAAGACGAAGAAATTACAATTTCGAAATTTGATGAAAAAAATGAAAATGTAATTACACCCTCAAAAATGCTGACCTTTTTTAATTCAGGATACAAATTTGATTGGAACATTTCGCAGGTTGTAAATGGAAAAAAAATACAATATATTAAATTAATTCCTAACACAAATAAAGATCATCGGAAAGAAATTTTGTTAGGAATAGATGTCTTATCAAAACATATTTATAATGTAATTGAAATTGGAAAAAATGGAACTCGAACAACATTAATTGTTAATTCTTTCAAAACTAATCAATCTTTACCGAATAATCAGTTTATCTTTGATGCCAAAAAATATCCAAATTATTACATCAATAAATTAGATTAATTACCTTGAAAATACTTGATAAATACATATTAAAAAGCTTTACGAAAACATTTTTTACAGTTTTTGGCATACTGTTTTTAATATTCATATTACAAACCGTTTGGTTATTTATTGCCGAATTAGCGGGAAAAGATTTAGATGGAATACTGATATTAAAGTTTCTATTGTTTAAAATGCCAAATTTAGTTCCATTAGTTTTGCCACTTTCGGTTTTACTGTCCTCGATAATGACTTTTGGTGATTTATCCGAAAATTATGAGTTTACCGCAATGAAATCAGCTGGAATATCTCTAAAAAGAACACTTTACAGCACCTCAATTTTTATTGTAATATTAACCATTGCTACATTTTTCTTTGCAAACAATATTATACCCTATTCGGAATATAAGTTTGTTAATTTTCGTAAAAATATTGCTCAAAAGAAACCTTCTTTTGCACTTGCCGAAGGACAATTTAGTACCGTTGGTACTTACTCTATTAAAGTAGAAAAAAAATTAGGTGAAAACGGAAATATATTAAAAGGAATAACAATTCATGAAAAATCGACAACTGGAGAAGGTAATAAAAAAGTTATAAACGCTAAAACAGGTGAATTAATTAGCAATGAAAACTCAAGTTTGTTAAAATTAGTTCTCCATGACGGTTATTATTATGAAGACATTATTCCTGCAAAATGGGAAGATAGAAATAAATTCCCGTTTGCAAAAGCAAGATTCAAAACCGATGTTATTAATATGGATTTGAACAAGTTGAATGGAGTTGATATGAACGATGAAAGCGTAAAAAACACTGATAATATGTTAAATATCAGTGAATTAAAATACACATTAGATTCGTTAAATAAAAATTTCAATAAAGATATTATATCATTTACGGATAATATTTATCAACGAACAGGCGTAAACAACATCGATAAAAAAAAGCTTGCAAAAATAAAAATAACAGAAGATATTTTATCTCAATTTGAAGAAGCAAAGCAATCTGAAATAGTAAAAAATGCTATGAACAATGTAACAAGTACTATTTTTTCTATCGATTCCTCGAAAACAGATTTTCAATACAAACAGAAGAATATTGATGCCCATTGGATTTCATTTTATTTTAAATTTGTAATCGCATTTTCGTGTATTCTTATGTTTTTTATAGGAGCCCCGCTTGGTGCAATTATTAGAAAAGGAGGATTAGGATTACCAATGGTTTTTGCAGTATTGATATTTATAGTTTTCCATATTGTAAACACATTTGGTAAAAAACTTGCCGAAGAAGGTGGAATATCACCATTTGTAGGTTGTTGGTTAAGTACAATGATATTAGGACCTTTAGCTATATTTTTAACCAATAGAGCCATGAATGATATTGGTGGAAGTATAAATTTCGATGGAATTATAAATCCAATAAAATCATTATTTTCAAAATCATTCTCGACTAATGAGACAACGGTTAATATTTTATATTTAGAAAAAAAATATTTAAAATACAGTAAAATTGCTTTTGTTTTTTATCTATTAACGATTATTTTTCTCATAGTTCTGTTATTTTCAGCCAAACCAATATTAAATAAAACGACAGTAGTTTCTATTCTTTTATTATATACTTTTAGTTTTCTCGCCCACAAAAAAACTGAAAAAATCAACCAATTTATTGATAAAAAACAAGACACAACACTATTATTATTGTTTTTATTCAGTTTGCCGTTTTATATCATATTCTATTTTTACGGAAAAAAGAATATTACACCAGCAATTTCGGAATATTTAAAAACTAATAAAGATTCAAAAATTATTGTAAATACAATTAAGGAAAAAGAAATTATAACCAACGATTGTTTAAAAATTAGTTTTGGTAATAATTTAAAAAAAGCATTAATTTTCTATACATTAACCCTATCTTTTTTTATATTATTTTTTATATTTACAAAACCAATAATAAATATATTTGCACTAATTAGCATAATTGTATTATACATTTTCAGTTTTAAAGCCCATAAAAATATTGAAGATATTGAAAAAAACAATAATGATAAACCTAATGTAGCCTTGTTGCTTTTATTTTTATTTAGCTTGCCATTATTGCCAATGTTTTATTTTTACGGAAAAAAAATATCAAAAAATGAATAAAAAAAACCAGCTCAACACCATTGAAGAGGCCATTGAGGATATTAGACAAGGCAAAGTAATTATTGTGGTTGATGATGAAGACCGTGAAAACGAAGGAGATTTTTTGGCAGCTGCTGAAAAAGTAACCCCAGAAATGATTAATTTTATGGCTACACACGGGCGTGGATTAATCTGTGCACCACTAACTGAAAATCGGTGTAAGGAATTGGAACTTAAAGATATGGTTGTTAATAATACGGACCATCTTAAAACCGCCTTTACAGTTTCGGTCGATTTAAAAGGAAACGGAGTAACGACAGGAATATCAGCAGGAGATAGAGCAAAAACAATTGCCGCACTTACAGATTCAGGAACCAAGCCAAGTGATTTAGCCAGACCAGGACACATTTTTCCATTAGTTGCCAAACAAGGAGGTGTTTTAAGACGAACAGGACATACAGAAGCAGCTATTGATTTTGCTCGATTAGCAGGACTCAAACCAGCAGGTGTAATTGTCGAAATCATGAATGACGACGGCACAATGGCACGATTACCACAATTAATAGAAGTGGCAAAAAAATTCGATTTAAAACTTGTTTCAATAGAAAATTTGGTTGCCTACAGGATGAAACACGATAGTTTAATTCTGAAAAAAGAAGATTTTGATATCGAAACCCGATTTGGAAAATTTAGATTACGAGCCTATGAACAAACGACTAATAAACAAATACATATTGCACTAACAAAAGGCACTTGGAATAGTGGTGAGAATGTTCTAACTAGAATTAATTCGACAGCAATAAACACCGATGTTTTAGGGATTTTAACCCATAATTGTGATACAAAATTAGAAGAAATTTTTCAAATAATTAATCAAGAAGGTAAAGGAGCCATTCTATTTATCAATCAGGAAATAGAAACTAACAATTTACTAAACAGAATATTAGAATTAAAAAGCAATCAATTGAATGGTGTTTTTAAAGCACCACAAATTAAAATGGATGTAAAAGATTTTGGAATTGGAGCCCAAATCTTACACGATATAGATATCTCAAAAATAAAGTTAATATCAAATAGCCAGCAGATAAAAAGGGTAGGAATGATAGGATATGGTTTAGAAATTATGGAGTATGTAATCACTAAAAACTAATAAATTACGATAAAATTAGAAAATAATTAAAAATAATCTTTTTAAATAAAAAAAAGCACTATATTTGCACTCGCAATACAGAAATGTATGTTACACTTATTGGAGAAATGGCAGAGCGGTCGAATGCGGCAGTCTTGAAAACTGTTGACTGTCACAGGTCCGGGGGTTCGAATCCCTCTTTCTCCGCTGAACTTGGGAAGCCCTTTAAAATCAAGGCTTCCCATTTTTTTTGTAAAAGTTTTTACACGATTTTTACACAAATCCTATTGAATTTATTGGTTTCATCGACCAACTAGAACTATTGTTAAAAAACAATTAGTTCGTGAATATACTTATGAATTCACAGCAGTATGTCCTCAACAGGAGAAACATGTTCAATTATTTTGCCTTAAAATCAATCATAAGTATTAATGCAATAAAGACAGCTTTTGAAAGTTATCAACAATTAAATTATAAAAAGCCTGCATAAGGTAGTTTTCTTGCGTAACATCAGTTAATAATCTAAAAATTCATTATATTCGCATCCTAAATTTTATTAATTTATTATGAAAAAGATATTAGTTTCCTTTATTGTAGGAATTATGTTGCTGCCGATGAGTGTAAAAGCTGATGAGGGACTATGGTTTTTAATGTTTATTGAACGATTGAACCATCGAGATATGCAAAAAATGGGTCTGCAATTGACTGCCGATGAAATTTATAGTATAAACAATCAAAGTTTGAAAGATGCAGTAATTCAATTTAATGGTGTTTGTAGTGCTGAGGTAATTTCAAAAGATGGTCTTGTTTTGACTAACCAACACTGTGGATATGAGGAGATTGCTAATCTTTCTTCTCCAGAAAACAACTATTTGAAAGACGGTTTTTGGGCAAAAAATCATTCGGAAGAAAAAAGCACTTCAAATTTATCGGTTCGCTTTTTTGTACGAATGGGTGATTGTACACAAAGAATTTTGTCGTTAATAAACATAGAAACAACAGAAGTTGAAAGGCGAAAAATTGTAACAAAAGAAATATCATTGATAGAAAAAGAAAATAATGAAGGTGGCAAATATATCGTTTCTGTTCTACCTTTTTTTCAAGGAAATGAATATTATTATTTTGTTTATCAAGATTATAAAGATGTAAGATTAGTTGGTGTTCCGCCAGAAAACATGGCACGGTTTGGTGGAGATATTGATAATTGGGAGTGGCCAAGACATACTGCCGATTTTTCATTATATAGAATTTATACAGACAAAAACGGAGATCCAGCTGATTATTCAACTGAAAATATTCCATTAATAGCAAAAAAAAATTTACCAATAAGTTTAAAAGGAGTTAAGGAAGGTGATTTTAGTATGGTTTTAGGTTATCCTAGCAGAACAAACAGATGGATGCCTTCAGGCGGTATCAATCAAAACGAAAAATATGTTTATCCTGCAACAATAGAAGTGCTGAAATCTAATTTGTATTATATGAGGAAATATATGGATATTAGCGAAGAAAATAAATTAATTTATGCAACCAAATATTCTCAACTAGAAAATTCTAAAAAAATTAGAGAAGGAATCCTAAAAGGATTAAAAAAAGACAAGACATATTCAGATAGAATAGTTCAAGAATCAAATTTTGATGCTTGGGCAAATGCCCCAGATAATAAACAAAAATATGGAGATGTTTTACCAAATATAAATATTTTTTACAATTTAACAAATTTAAAAATTAGACACGATAATTATCTAAATCTAATGTTAAGAACATCCGCTTTTGCATCAATATCTACATCAATAGGATCACAATTAGCAGCTTATATTAAAGCAGACGCTGCTAAAAGAGCTGAACTTTTGATTGAAATAAATGAATCAGTTGATGAAATGTTTAAACATTTAATTGTTCCTACTGAAAAGGATATTTTAACCGCACAATTAAAGTTATATGCTACAAAATCAGTTGGATACAAAATTTCACCATTGATTGAAAAATTGAGTGTAGAATTCAATAATGATTTTACAGAATATGTAAATTCTACATTTGATAATAGCATTTTTACTTCAAAAGATCGTATCAATTTTTTCTTAAAGAACCCAACAACTGAGGTCTTAGAGAACGATCCATTATATGTTTTGTCCGAAGATTTAAACAAGCATTTTAAGTTAAAGAAACCAGAGATCACTGAAGCACAACTAAAATATACACAATCGTTCAGAACAATGATTGAAGGACTGCGATTATCAAAAACATCCCCAGTTATTTATCCAGATGCTAATGGTACGATTAGATTAAATTACGGTAAGGTTCAAGCCCTGCCGATAGATGGTAGAAATGACGCAACAATCAATAATTATACCACTTTTGATGGACAAATTCGGAAGTATATAAAAGGCGGTAGGGATTTTCAACTACCCTCAAAAATTGTTGAAGTCTATTATAATAAAACAAAAACTAAATATCATGATAAAGATGGCACACTCCATGTTAACTTTTTAACAAACAACGACATATCAGTTGGAAGTTCAGGATCACCAGTTATTAACGGAAAAGGAGAATTGGTCGGTATTGCTTTTGATGGCAATATGGAAGCAATGGCAGGTGATGTCATTTTTGATGACAAACTACAACGCACCATTAATGTTGATATTAGATATGTAATGTGGGTAATCGAAAATTTATCTGGACAAACAAACCTTATTGATGAAATGACATTTGTTAAATAAGAATAATATTTATTTCCTTAATTGATATTTTTTGCATTATAGACAACCAATGTTTATTATCTGATAAACACCAATTTTTGGTAGATTTTATTTAGATTCAAAATCAATACCCTTTTAGAATTTTTCCATTCAAATTGGGCAGGTTAAAAGTTGTTATTCCATCACCTCCATAAGTAGTGCCTATTATTGAGAATAAAGTTGTGTTTGTATTTATCTTGACCTACGATCACAAGACAAAAATCCTCCATTTGCATTTGGAAAATTTCCAATATGAGCGATTATTGTTCCTATTGTATCTGCTCCAATATTAGTATTACTTGGATAAACGCCTTGTACCAATATATAGTATTTTACAGAAACCACCTGTTGCTGAAACATAATCTATCTGACCCATTGTAAAACTGATGCTTCCGCCAGTGCCAGTACCATTTCCGCCTGATGCGTTTATTGATTGTTGGGCATTTTCTGTTAAAAAAAAGAAGAAAGAGCAAAGAAAAAAGAGTTTTTATAGATAGTTTTCATTTAGTTTTGAATTTATTTAGTTAAAACCATACTTTAACTTATTTTTTTTCAAATGCACCTGCAGATGGATTATAA
>DYPB01000033.1:0-2551 GCA_020720185.1 Flavobacterium psychrophilum
TAAACCCAAATTACGCATTAGAAATCTATTCCAAACTCAAACTACTTCAAGAATAAGCACTTACTCCTATTTTTAAATTCAAAATACAAAAGTATTCTTTCTTCAAAAATAGTCCGTGAGCACTTATTTTTATTGCATTTTGAGTTTTCATAACGAAGTCTAATGCGTAATTTGGGTTAAACAAACTGACAATCGTAGTGCATTGCTAATAAAAAATTAGATACTTAATTATTAGAGTTCGTCGAAAAAAAATCTGTGAATTTTTGGTAAATCAATAATGATTATTTAAAAACAAAATTAAATGACGGTTAAAACTATTGCCAATAAAATTGATAAAAAGAATGTTGCTAAAGCAACTTTTTTTAATTCGGGGTCAAAATTTATAGGATTTATGGTTTTATATACTATTTCTAAATGTTTAATCAACGGTAAATAAGCAAATAAAAACAAATATTGTGTGGCTTTAAAATCTTTTAAAACTGCAAAGACTAACACTAAAATCATAGCAGATATGATTAAAAAATATTGATATATTTTAGCAAAAATCCAACCAATTTTTACAACAATTGTGTTTTTTCCTGCTTTTCTGTCTGATTTCTCATCACGCATATTATTTAGGTTTAAAACCCCAACAGCTAATAATCCTACTGCTATTGCTGGTAGAATGAGTAGGTTGTCAAATTGTTTTGCATATAAAAAATAGACTCCAAGAGTGCTTACTAATCCAAAAAAAATAAAGACAAAGATATCTCCAAAACCGCTATATCCGTAGGCATTTGAACCAACGGTATATTTTATTGCTGCAATAATTGCTCCTATTCCAAGAAATAAATAAGATAAGGAATATAGAAGATTTTGATTACTCAAAGCAACATTTATTAATAATATTGCCGATAGGAAAGATATAATTGAGGTTAGAATAATAGCATTTTTCATTACTTTTTTTGTAATAGTTCCGCTTTGTAATGCTCGTTTTGGACCTATTCTATCCTCATTATCAGTGCCTTTTACTCCATCTCCATAATCGTTGGCAAAATTTGATAGTATCTGAAAACCGAGTGTTGTTGTAAAAGCAAGTAGTAAAATTTTCCAGTCAAAAAAGTTTTGAGATATTGCATAAGAACTACCTATTATTATCCCTGATAAGGAAAGTGGCAATGTTCGTAATCTTGCAGCTTGAATCCAGTGTTTCATTTTTTTGTGAGATTTAATGGTTTAGGTGTGGGGTCGAGGAATAGAGAATTGGTTACTTTTCTTTTGAAACCAATTCTGATAGTTCTCGGATTTTTTCCATTGATAAATTGCTCAAAAGTTTGTTGATTTCTTCGAGGTTTTGTTCTCTTTTTAAGGTGTTTAAGGCGTGGTCATCAGGGAGTTTTTGTGCCGATGGAGGTATGTATTCGAACAAATCGTTTGGGGTACAATTAAGTTGGGTGCACATTTTTTCGATGGAAGTTAGTGTAAAACTTCGTACTTGGTTTCGTGCTATTTGTGAGGCAGTACTGCTGGAATATCCTATTGACATTAAATAACTGTAAGGTTTTGTAACGCCTTTTATGCGGAGTAATCGGTTGAGGTTGAAGATTATCATAGTTTTTAGTTATGAGTTTTTAGTTATGAATATTATTGTTGTAAATTTAAATAATTTTTTTTGATAATTTGAAAAATAATTATTGTATTGTAAAATAAAGTTGTTATATTTTAAAATTAAGTAATTGTATTGTAAAAATACTTTATTATAATATAAAATAAAGTTATTTTTTTGTAAAATTAAATTATTATAATATAAAATGAAGTTATTATTTCGTAAAATTAAATTATTATAATGTAAAATGAAGTTATTATTTCGTAAAATTAAATTATTATAATATAAAATAAAGTTATGATAATATGAAATAAAGTTATGATAATTTAAAAATTAGTTATGGTAATTTAAAAATAATAACTGAATTGTTATGATGGTTCCTTGGAGTTGGAGACTTCGAGGAAGGGAAAAGTAGTGTTATTCTTTCAAAAATCCATATTCATATACTTTTGGCTCGATTTTTTTTGCCAATATTTTTGATGCTTTTCGCAAATCGTTAATCAATTTGTTATAAGTTTCATCTTGGCTTTTATTGTTCATTCTGCCATTGTTATTTCGTCCTTGAAAATATTCTCTGATGTCATATAATGAAGCATTAACAAGCCCTTCGCTTTCAGATTGGGATAGTTTACCAATTATTTGATGGTAATATTTCCATAATTCTCGACCCGCATCAAAAACAGCTGTGGCTTTTTCAGAGAATTTTAGTGGCACTTCGTAATGTGGTGCTGGTTCGTTTACTAAAAACAAATTGTCTTTATCTATAATTTCAGGAGCAATTTTACCTGCAATAAAATTGGTCATAAAATTACTTTCAAACTTTCTTCGAGGTTTTACCTCTTGTTCGGTAAATGGTATCCAGTGGTTGGTGCCGTCTTTACTTGAAATTCTATTCTGACTATGAAAAAGGGTGTATGCCAAACAATCATTTTGAAATTCTTTGTCTTTTTCCCATTTTTTGTTTGG
>DYPB01000033.1:2651-16599 GCA_020720185.1 Flavobacterium psychrophilum
TCCGCATAGGGCGGATTGATATAAATAACTAATTTTTTTCTTTTTTCGGGGTCATTGATAATATCTTGCAAATTTTTAGGTAGTTTAGAGAAATCATCGTTCAAGAAATCAAACTGAAAACAATTGTCTTTTAATAATAAAGCCCCATTTTCTATTCGGTCGTGCATTACATTAACATCGGATTGGTCGAGGGTTGAGGCAAAAATGTTAAAGCTATTGGTTAATCCTGCCAAAAGATTGCCTGTTCCTGCGGCACAATCCCAGATATAATATTCGTCTTGCCAGTTTTTGCCCAGGGTGTCGGCTATATATTGTTGAGATAACCAAACCCATTCTTTGGGTGTAAAAAATGCTCCTTTGCGTTCCCTGATATCTTGCGAAACTAATAAATCGATTCTATCTCTAATGTAATCTTGAAACTCATTTATAGGCGGTCGTTTGTATTTTTTCCAAAATTGCTCGTATGCTTTTATGTCTTTAATTTTAATATTTGCATTGAACAATGATTTTAGATTTTCTTTGGAAATTTCATATCGACTATTACGAAAAACGACAAACAAATTTTCGTTTGTAGGCGTGTCATCATCAATGGTGTTGGTGCCTTTATCATCTACAAAAAGGTCGGCAAGATAAAATAGATTGTCTTGAATGTTGAGTTTTTTTGCCTCTTCCCAGTTGAAGTCAATATTTGGTTTTACTTGGTCGAGCCAACGGAGATAAATGGGAACAAAGTTGTTTTTGTCAATCAGAATTTTGCCACTTTCGGTGGCTTTTGCTAAATTGTTTTTGATAAAAAAACGCAGTTCGCAGTCATCTTTTATGTAATCATAAAGATAATAGTCTTGGTCTAACGATTTTTCAATTCGGTTTTTTATTAATAAAAATTCTTTGGTTTCGTGGTTACTTGGGGTTACATTCCAGTTAAAATCATTGAGGTTAAATATATCAACCACAGTATTATATGGGATGAAAACAATTTTTGTTGCATCAAAAGCTCCGAGAAATGCAGGTGGGAGATATTTATCAAAAGTTCGTGCTTTGCCAATGGTTAAAATCAGTTGAGCAAACATAGAAAAAATATCGTAATTGCCAGTTTTGGCTTCTGCCCAAAGTAATGATGGTGAATCAAAAAGTTCTTCTTGATTGAAATCTATGCTTTTTGGAGTGATGCAAAAATCTACTTTTCCAATTATAGTTGAATTATAATTTGGAAAAAAATCGTCACGAACTTTAATTTTTAGTTCTTCTTCTAATATGTTTTTGTATTTCATAAGTTAGTCGTTAGTTGTTTTTTTATAAATTAAATCAGCCAATAATATCTAATTTTGCAAACCGTAATAACAATTTTTTAATGCCGCCAACTTCAAATTTTATTTCGGCTTTTTTGTCGGCTCCTGTGCCTTCCATATTAATTATTTCACCTTTTCCAAAACGGTCGTGCATAATTATATTTCCTGTAACTAACTTATTATCAAATAGATTTGCCTTGTTTGATGAACTATCCACAGGTTTTAATTTTCGGATATTAAGGTTGCTATTTGCTCTCCCTTCGGAGGTAGGAGGGGAGGGAGGTGTACCTGAAATTGGTTTTGCTAATCGTAGTTTTGATTTGTCAATATCTCCAAAAATATCGTTGTCAATCATGGGTTTATATCGATAATTGGTTTCTTCTGGGGTAAGATATTCGAGGTATTCGCCGTCAATTTCTTCTAGGAATCTGCTCGGTTCGCTGTCTGTCAAACTTCCCCAGCGGTATCTGGATTGTGCGTAGGTTAAATAGGCTTGGTGTTCGGCTCGGGTTAGGGCAACATAAAATAGGCGTCGTTCTTCTTCCAATTCGTTTCGGGTGCTCATACTCATTGCTGATGGAAATAAATTTTCTTCTAATCCTACGATGAAAACTTGTGGAAATTCGAGCCCTTTTGCTAAATGGATGGTCATTAATGCTACTTTGTCATCGTCTGATGTGTCTCGGTCTAAATCGGTGGCAAGGGCAATATCTTCCATGAATTCTGCCAACGACCCTGTTGATCCGTCTATTTCTTTTTGTCCTTCGGTAAAATCTTTAAGACCATTGAGAAGTTCTTCAATATTCTGAATTTTTGCCATTCCTTCGGGGGTGGCATCTTTTTTATATTCTTGAATTAAACCTGTTTTTTTGGCTACATAATCGGTAATATTAAAAGCGTCTTGGTTTTGATTGATAACCTGAAAACTTTCTATCATTGTTACAAAATCTTGTAATTTTTGTTTGGTGCCGCTGTTTAGTTTGAGGTCTGTTTTGTCAATATTTTTCATTACTTCAAATATTGATCTTTTGTAATGATTGGCAGCGACCGTAAGTTTATCAAGCGTTGTATCCCCAATACCTCGGGCTGGAAAATTGATAATCCTCATTAAGGCTTCTTCATCTTTTGGGTTTAAAACTAATCGCAAATAGCACAAAACATCTTTAATTTCTTTGCGTTGATAAAATGATAATCCGCCGTAAATTCGATAGGGAATATCTTTTTTTCGCAGGGCATCTTCCATAGCTCTGGATTGTGCATTGGTGCGGTATAGGATGGCAAACTGTCCGTTTCGCAACTGGTTATTGATTTTTTGTTCCCAAATTGTAGTGGCTACAAATCTCCCTTCTTCACTATCGGTAACACTTCGATGAACTTTAATTTTATTGCCAAAATCATTATTTGTCCAAACTATTTTGTCGAGTTTGGTTTTATTTTTGTCTATAATCGAATTTGCGGCTTGTACTATGTTTTTTGTCGAGCGATAATTTTGTTCTAACCGATAGGTTTGCACGCCGTGATAATCTTTTTGAAAATTAAGAATATTATTGATATTTGCACCTCGGAAGGCATAAATAGACTGGGCATCATCGCCAACAACACATATATTTTGAAATTTATCGGATAAAGCTCGAACAATTAAGTATTGTGAATGATTGGTATCTTGGTACTCATCAACTAGAATATAACGAAAACGGTTTTGATATTTTGCTAAAACATCTGGAAAACGATTTAGTAATTCGTTGGTTTTTAATAACAAATCGTCAAAATCCATAGCTCCAGCTTTGAAACATCTTTCTACATAATTTTGATAAATTTCTCCTAATCTTGGCTTTTTACTCATGGCATCTGCCTCTTGCAATTCGGGATTGTTAAAATAAGCTTTTACAGTAATTAGCGAATTTTTATAAGATGAAATGCGACTTAATATCTGTTTTGGTTTATAAATATCTTTGTCTAACTGCATCTCTTTAATAATGGCACCAATCAATCGAACGGAATCTTGACTGTCATAAATTGCAAAATTTGACGGAAAGCCTAATTTATCAGCTTCGCTACGCAAAATTCTCGCAAAAACTGAATGAAAAGTTCCCATCCAAAGATTTTTTGCTTCTCCAAATCCAACAATATCCGAAATTCTTTTTTTCATTTCTCGGGCTGCTTTGTTGGTAAAAGTGAGTGCTAGAATCGAAAAAGCATCGACGCCTTGACTCATCAAATAAGCGATTCTAACGGTTAGAACTCGGGTTTTACCAGAACCTGCCCCAGCAATAATAATCATTGGACCATCTTTTTGGAGTACGGGTGCTTGTTGGGCTTCGTTGAGTTGGGAGATGTGTTGGTGCATTTTTATAATTTGAAAAGGGCTAATTTAACTATCAATCGAAAATTTAAAAAATAAAATCATTTTTTAAAGGATTGTATGCAAAAGTAATTGTTATTTTTTACTTTTGGCAAAAATTTTATCTATTCTCTTTTTGTCTTTTATCTATAAACTATTACTATGGAAATCAAAATTTTAGAAATTCTTTCTTACACTATTCCGTCAATTATTACAGCTGCAATTGCCTATTATTTTTTTAATTTGCATATCAAAAATGAAGAAGGAAGGCGAAGATATTTACTTCAAAAGGAGACTCAAAAAGAAGCTCTGCCTTTGCGGTTACAGGCTTATGAGCGAATGGCTTTGTATTTGGAAAGAATAAATCCTACAAATTTATTGATAAGAATAAAACCTGTTGCTGAGGATAAATATTTATACGAAAATTTAGTAATTGGTCAAATTGAACAAGAGTTTGAACATAATTTGACTCAACAAATTTATATGACTGAGGAAGGTTGGATGTTAATTACTACTGCAAAAAACGCTACTATTCAGATGGTTAGAATGGCAAGCAACCGTGAAAATATTAAAACTGCGGATGAATTGAGGGAATTAATTTTTAACGAATTATTAGCAAAACAATCACCGAGTAGTGCTGCATTATCCTATTTAAAAAATGAAGTTCAAAATATATGGTAGTTTTTAATTAAAAATTACCAGTTAAAAGTTTTATTACTCCTTCAACAATTTTTCCAGCAAAACCTTCTCATTATCAGGTAATTTTGAAATTAAATTTTCAAAATAAGTGCGGTGCGGTTTGTTTTTTAAAAGTGTTCTGATTTTTGTTCGAGCAAAACCTGCAAATTGCCATTTAAAATGTGTTGCCGCATTGATTAAATTAGGTAAATAATTTTCGTCTTTATCGTTCAAAAACAATAAATTCTCTAACGCATTTTGACGGGTTTCGGTTTCAAAATTTGATGATGAAAAATGCAAAAGTTCTTCATAAAATTTTATTTTATTATCCTCTTGATAATCATTAGTTTGCAATGACAAATTGAGCCATAAAATTCTTAAATTATAATCGTTAAAACCAATCCAATTTTTTGTTTTTTCTAACAAATTCATTCTGTCTTCTGGAAAACTTTGCCACAATTTAGTCAAGGCTATTTCTTTTGTAATGTAGGATTTATCGTCTAAAAACGATTCAAATTTGGGTTTAAAATCCAAAGGAATTTCGTTCAAGTTTTCTGCAACAGTTTGTCTAATTTGTATATCATTGGTTTGCAAGGCAAGATTTAGTAGATTTCTTTTTTCGGCAAAAGGAATTTTTCTGATCTGAATAATTATTTGTTGTTTTACAGCATTATAAATTTTTGATGTTAATAATTTTTCATACTTTTCTTTACTATCTACAAACGGTTTTTTTGCCATTTCCAAAACCTCAAAATATTGTTTCATTGCATCGTTTTTTGCTAACATTTTTTTAGCCATTTCGATGTCAAAATCTGCTTTTTCGAGCCATTCGTTTTGAAATTTTGCAGTGTCAAAATCAGAAATTTTATTAATTTCTGCTAAGAAGTTTGCCGTTTCTACATTCTGGAATTTGTATTTTTTGAGGTAATTTTTTATTGCTTTCTGAAATTTTTCATGCCCAATTTCTTCGTCTAAAAATCGTAATGCCCAAGCTCCTTTTTGATAAAAACTCAACGAACTCGCTCTTTCATTCAATATAGGAATGGTATCGTTCTTTGAGGCATATTTTAATTGCAAAGCCGTTTGATACATCTTATAATTATAATAATCGCTACCGAAAATATTCTTTTCTGCCAAAAGTGCAAAATAAGTAGCAAAGCCTTCCTGCAACCAATGATGCTTCCCTGACTTTGCCGTAATCAAATTGCCAAACCATTGATGGGCCAGTTCGTGAGCATTAACATTAATATAATTTTTATCGTTAAATCCAATAGAATCGACCACAAAATCTCGGGCAAAAATAGTGGCAGTGGTATTTTCCATACCTGCATAGACAAAATCTCGAACTGGAATTTGTTTGTAAAGTTGCCACGAAAATTCAATGCCAATTTCTTTTTCTAAAAAATCAAAAATCTGTTGGCTGTATCTGTAAGTAGATTCAAATTTAGATTTGTCAGCCGGTTCAATAAAAAACTGCAAGGATTTACCTGATTTTGAAACCACAACTTGATTTTCAAATTTTCCAATGGCAAGCATTAAAAGATATGAAGACATGGGTTTTTGCATTCTATATCGCCACAGAATTTCATTTCCAATAGCAATTTCTTCTTTCAAAATACCATTTGCAATAACAGTATAATCTTTATCGAAAATTATATCTAAATTAAAAATAAGTTTCTCATTCACATCATCAAAACTCGGAAACCAATGGCTGGTATATTTGCCTTGACCTTGTGTCCAAATTTGATTACCAACAAAATACATTGCTTGTTTTGGTTTACATAAATAATTGAAAGACAGTGTGTTTTTACCTTTTTTAAATCCTTCAAATAGCTTTAAAAATTTAGTAGTATTAGAAAAATTAACCTTTTTTCCGTTAATAAAAACATCGGTAAAACTCATATTTTGAGCATCAATTCTAATAGTATCCACAATATTTATAATCTCAAAATCATAAATAAGCTTACCCGAAACAGTTTTCTCTTTGGGATTAATAGAGATTTTACCTAAAACGGATTTAAAATCAACTGAATTAGAGGGTGAGGCACGCCATTGGATAGACTCACTTGCTTGTATTCCTATAATGGAAAAACACAAAATAGTTAAATAGAAATGTCTCATTTAGGTATTATTAAGAATCTAAAAGGATGAGGAAAAATTATTTTAATAAAGCTTTGATAATCAACTAATTTTTAATTATATTTTAAAAATGATTAAAGAATAGAACCCACCATAAATTTGCTAATGATAGTTAACAAAACCGTTTTATAACTTACTTTAAAAATGTAATTACCTGTTTTTTAAGCGTTTGTAAAAACCTAAAAAGCAAAATATAGTTCCTAAAATGAGCATTGTATAATATAAAGTACTATCGGTTTTATGGAAATAATTAGCTAATCCAAAAGAGATTAAACTAACTATGTAAAGATAAATTGGACTTTTATTTTTTGAAAAATTATTCATATCATTTTATTTAAAAAAACTATCAACAAATTCGTATTTATTAAAAACCTGCAAATCATCAATACCTTCTCCGACTCCAATGTATTTTACAGGAATTTGAAATTGATCAGAAATACCAATAACGACACCCCCTTTTGCGGTTCCGTCTAGTTTTGTGATTGTTAAACAACTAACTTCAGTTGCTGCTGTAAATTGTTTGGCTTGTTCAAAAGCATTTTGTCCTGTAGAGCCATCAAGAACCAACATTACATCGTGTGGAGCGTCTGGAATTACTTTTTTCATAACATTTTTAACCTTTGTTAATTCATTCATTAATCCAATTTTGTTATGTAATCTTCCTGCGGTGTCAATGATAACAATGTCAGCATCTTGTTTTATTGCACTTTGCAAAGTATCAAACGCAACCGATGCCGGGTCGCTGCCCATTTGTTGTTTTACAATAGGAATTTGAACCCTGTCTGCCCAAATCTGTAATTGATCAATTGCTGCAGCCCGAAAAGTATCAGCGGCACCGAGAACAACATTGTATCCTTGTTTTTTAAGTTGATTGGATAGTTTACCAATAGTTGTGGTTTTGCCAACGCCATTAACACCCACAACCATAAGTACATAAGGTCTGTTCTTTTGAGGAATTACAAATTCTGTTGCTTCACCAGTATTGGTTTCTGATAGTAATTCGGCAATTTCGTGATGCAAAATTTGGTTTAACTCGTCTGTATCTAAATATTTATCATCGGCAACTCGTTTTTCGATCCGATTGATAATTTTTAGAGTAGTATTTACTCCAACATCCGATGAAATAAGGATTTCTTCTAAATTATCAAGTACTGACTCATCAACTTTTGATTTTCCTGCTACGGCTTTGGTCAATTTTGAGAGAAAACTTGTTTTTGTTTTCTCTAATCCTTTGTTGAGTGTTTGTTTTTGTTGCTCGTTAAGGATTGGTTCATTCTTTGAAAATATTTTTTTGAAGAAACTCATTTTGGATTTAGAAATTTAGATTTTATTTTGAATATCAACAGTTTTGTTTCAGAATGTAAATAATTTAGAGTCAATACTTTAATTTTTTATAGAAACAGAAGTTTTGTGTTTTATATCTATTTGGTATATTTTTAGATTTTTTAGAAGACCATTGTTTATATTCAAATGGTTTGTCTTTTAGCCCCGATTGAAGCAAGTATCCTTTTGGTGAACCTTTTAGGTTTATCAAAAGATACTGCTGAAAGCGGGAAATACATTAATAAATATGCCAAATGTTCTGCTTTTGCAAATATATAAACAAAAAAACTACTTTCATATTTTGAAAGTAGTTTTGTGTAAAATTTATTTTTGTGAATTATTTCTTTTTCAAGAATTCATCAACTTCTTCTGGAGTCATAATTGATTCTACAAAAGTATAAGCTCCTGTTTTTGGAGATTTTACCATTTTAATGGCTTTTGATAATCTTTTTGAAGCTGTTTGTAACGATGCTACGGTTTTCTTTGCCATGTTTTCTTATTTTATTTCTTTGTGTACTGTTACTCTTTTCAAGATAGGATTGAATTTTTTAATTTCTAATCTGTCTGGAGTATTTTTTTTGTTCTTTGTAGTTATGTATCGAGAAGTACCAGCAACACCAGTTGTTTTGTGTTCTGTACATTCTAAAATTACTTGTATTCTATTACCTTTCTTTGCCATTTTATTTTATAATTTTAAGAAATTATTTAATAAATCCTTCTGTCTGTGCTTTTTTCAAAACAGCAGATAATCCGTTTTTATTGATTGTTTTAATAGTTGATGCAGCTACTCTTAATGTAATCCATCTGTCCTCCTCGGCAAGATAGAATCGTTTTTTAAGTAAATTTACTGAAAACTTTCTTTTTGTTTTATTCATCGCATGAGAAACATTGTTTCCTACCATTGCTCTTTTCCCTGTAAGGTCGCAAACTCTTGACATTGTATTTATCTTTTATTTTCGTTATTCAAAATCAGGGTGCAAAGAAACAAAAAATAAACCATACAAACAAAAATATTTTAAATATTTTTTAAAATTTCTTTTTGGAGGATCTCTAATGATTTATTTACTGCTCTATCTATCACTTTATCACGAGGTTGTCCAAAATTATACTCTTCGACAATAACTTCGTTTGGGGTTGCTAATGCTATAAAAACTACACCTACTTCCGATTCTTTATCTCCTTTTGTTGGTCCTGCATTGCCTGTTGTGGCTATTGCATAGTCAGTTTTCATTATTTTCTGAACATTTATGGCCATCATTTTTGCAACTTCACTACTAACTACGGAGTTTTCTGTAATTATTTCTTTGGATAGTCCTAAAACATCAATTTTTATTTGTGTTGAGTATGCAATTATGCTTCCAATAAAATATTTTGATGCTCCAGGAATCGAAGAAATTATATGTGCAATTTTCCCTCCTGTGCAACTCTCTGCTGTGGCTATTGTTTTGTTTGTTTGTGTTAATAATCTTCCAACAACGACTTGAATTGTTTCTGAATCGTCAAAACCTACTATAATATCGCCAATTATTTGGGTTAATTTTTGTACATTTTTGTCAATGTTTTTTTCTAAAAAATCTTTGTCTGTTCCTCGTGCGGATAATCTTAATCGTACTCGACCAGGGCTTGGCAAATAGGCTAATTTTATAAAACTTGGTAAATTATTTTCCCATTTTTCTATCTTTTCGGCAATTAAACTTTCACCCATTCCGTAGGTTAAAATTGTTTTGTGTATTATATATGGTCGTTCATATTCTCTTACAATTTTTGGAATTATCTCATTTTCAAGAAGATATTTCATTTCATAAGGCACTCCTGGTAGAGAAATAAAAACAGTATTTTCTTTTTTAATCCACATTCCTGGGGCTGTTCCCATTGTATTAGGCAAAACGGTGCATTTTGAAGGTACAAGTGCCTGATCTTTATTTAATTGCGATATTGGTCGTTTGTAAAATTGTTCTATTAATTGTGTTACATGTTCTAAAACGGAGTCATCTTGAATTAATTGATCTTCAAAATATTCGCAAATTGTATGTTTGGTTATATCGTCTTTTGTTGGTCCTAAACCTCCTGTAATAATTACCAAATCAACTTTGTTTTGCAAACTTGCAAAGGTATCCAGAATATGTTTTTTATTATCTGATATTGAAATCATTTCTGTAATCTCAACACCAATTTTATCTAAAGACTTGGCAATAAACCCTGAATTAGTATCCGTTATTTGTCCTATTAATATTTCGTCACCGATGGTTAGTATAGTTGCTTTCATTTTTATTTTACATTAATGCTAAACATTTTTTCTCCTTCCAAAAATCCTTCCAAAACATCGTTTTCTGCAACAGCTTCAACACCTTCTGGCGTTCCTGTAAAAATTATATCGCCAATTTTTAGGGTAAAATATTTAGAAACCTCAGCAATTATTTCATCAATATTCCATAACATCATTTTGGTATTTCCTTTTTGAACTGTTTTTCCATTGTTTGTCAATTCAAAATTTAGGTTTTCTATTGATTTGTATTTACTTTTTGATACAAATTCGCCAATAACCGCCGACCCATCAAAGGCTTTTGCTTTTTCCCAAGGTAGGCCTTTATCTTTTAATTTTTGTTGTAAATCTCTAGCGGTAAAGTCAATGCCAACCGAAATTTCGTCGTAATATTTATGAGCAAATTTGGTATCAATATACTTACCAATTTTATTTATTTTAATTATAATTTCTATTTCGTGATGAATATCGTTGCTAAATTCGGGGATTACAAATGGGTGTTGCTTGAGTAATATTGCAGAATCTGGCTTCATAAAAATAACAGGTTCACTGGGGCGTTCGTTACCTAATTCTTCAATATGCTTAACATAATTTCGTCCTATACAGATGAGTTTCATAGTAGTCGCAAGTCAAAAGTCGTAAGTTGTTTGACTTACGACTAAATTTCTATTTTGTGTTTAATTTTCTTAATTTTATTGCTGTCAAGACTTTTTTTGTATATAACGGAAAATCAGCGTTTTGTATCCAATTATAATAATTTGCTTCCGAATCTAATATTTCTGTTACTTTTCTGTTTTTATGTTTTCCAAAGGTAAAAATTTCATTATCATCTTTGTCGTAAGCTATCATTCCTGCAAAATCGGCAATTTTTTTACGAGTTGTGAATGCTGATAAAGCATTTATATTGTTTTCTAAATCAGGATAACGATCTAATTGTGCTTTCAAAATTTCGTAAGTCGCTTCGGTGTCAGCAGCTGCGGAATGTGCGTTCTCAAGATTTTTATTGCAATAGAATTTTAATGCTGCACTCAAAGTTCTTTCTTCTTTTTTATGAAAAATATTTTGAACATCAACAGAGACTCGATTTTTCATATCAAAATCAACGCCAGCTCTTAACAATTCTTCTGCAAGCAACGGAATGTCAAATCTGTCGGAATTATAGCCTCCTAAATCGGCATCTTTTATCATATTATGAACCTGCATTGCCAGTTCGCTAAATGTCGGCTCATTAGCAACTTTCTCATTTGTAATTCCGTGTACAGCAGTTGTTTGTGGCGGAATAGGAATAGTTGGATTAACTAACCATGTTTTACTTTCTTTATTTCCGTTCGGAAAAACTTTAAATATTGATATTTCTACAATTCTATCTTTTCCAATCTCAATTCCTGTGGTTTCGAGGTCAAAAAAACAGATGGGTCTGTTAAGTTTTAGTTCCATATTTTAGTTTATATATTTATGCAAATGTAAGTTTTTTATAATTGCAAAATCATAAAATTTTGCTCTAACGGTTTTAATTTTAATAGTAATTGTTCTATAAAATCATTTCCATATTCCAAATATACTTCAGAAAAATTAAGTTGTCGTTCTTGCAAAGATTGTTTTGGGAACAATTCGTTTTGCAAATTTATAATTCGTAACAAATGATCTTCTAATTTTCTTTTTTGAGCTTTTAACAATCTTTTTTCTAACTTTTCTAATCCATTAATTTGTTTCTTTTCTTGTGCTTTTACAGCTCCTACAAACGATTTATCAGTTTGTGTGGCTATCTCATACAAACTCAAAAATTGGTTTTGCAAATGTTGTTTTTGTATAGAAAAATCTATCTGAAATTCGCTTATTCTTTTTGTATATTGATTCACTAACTCATTTTGTTTCATAAATAAATCCCTCCAAGATAGATTTAATTTTTTCAAAATTTCGTCTTGCTTTTGATTGGTTAAAAGCACTGAATTTCTTAAAAGTAACATCGGAAAAGTTATTTTATAAGATGCAAATATTTCTTTTAATTGTAGCCAATATGCCAATTCGCCGCCGCCGCCAATATAGCATAAATTTGGTAAAATCACCTCTTGATATAAGGGTCTCAAAATTACATTCGGGCTGAAATTTTCAGGATTTTTTTCTATTTCTGATAAAATTTCAGATGCTGTAAATTCAATTTTGGTGTTATTTATTAGATATTTTCCGTTTTTTAAAATAATTCGTTCTCTAATATGCTGGGTTAAATAAAACAAATTAATTTCTCGTGGATTGACTTGTGCTTTGTAAACTTTTTCTAAAATCGTTTCAGTAACTTTTTCAAAAGATTTCTGATTCAATAATTCATCTTTTATGTAAGGTGCAAATTGTCGTTTTAATTCCTTATCATCACCATCAATAATTACTAAACCATATTTTCCGAATAATTTATTGGCTAAAAAACGAGTGGCATCTGCTAGATTTTGATGTTCTAAATAAGCATTTTTAAAAAGTGTTTTAAGTTCCTCCGCATTTTTAACAGTTCCAATTTGTTTTGAAAAATCATTGAATACGGCATCTATATCATGTAATAAAAATCTTCCTACTGCCCCACTTTGATTGGTTTTCCAAACTATTTTATGGTCTTTAAAATTAAAATAATTAACCTCTTCAAAATCATGATCTTCGGTTGCCATCCAATAAATTGGCACAAAATTTTTATTGGGATATTTTTCTTTTAATTCTTTACAAAGATTTATTGTCGAAACAATTTTATATAAAAAATATAAAGGTCCTGTAAATAAATTTAACTGGTGTCCAGTAGTTATCGTAAAAGTATTTGAATCTAAAAGACTGTCAATATTTTGTTTTGTTACATTTGATATTTCAACATTCGTATATTGATTTTTTAATACCGAAACAATTATTTTTCTATTCTGTTCGTTATAATTTTGTCGTTTCTCTTCAATTTGTTTTTCAAAATTTTCAATATTCGGAAAACGATTGTACCATAAATTTAAAGATGGTTTTTCATCTAAATAATCATTAATAATTGGATTGAAATATCCTGATTTTTGATAGGAAATCATACTTTTTTTTGCAAAAATACAACTAATACCATTTATATATATAATAAGATAGTCTAAACTTTTGTCTGTTTGAGCAATTAGGAAACTCGGTTTTCAGCCTGTATGGCTTTTTCATAAAAAAAACCGAACTGGAGGGTTCGGTTTTAGGGTACTGAAAACATTGGCATTATGCCAGTGCCTATGTTGTAGCAGCCCCATCTCGTCGTGCAAGCATATCGGAGTAATATTTTCTAATCGTGTTAATAATATCCAAAATACTGTTATAATAGGCATTATTGGGTTGCCCTTCGGTAGCATTAGTTAATGATAACACATAACCAATATAGGCATTATAATTCGCTATCATCGTTTTACGAATTGCTTTGGCATTATAACTTGTAGTACTTGCAACGGTTGTACTTCGGGTTGAGAATAAATCTTTGAAAGCCAAATTATCAGCACTCAATTCAGCAATTAATCCGCCCATGCCTAATGTGGTAACGGCAGTGGCATAAATGGGTTTGCCAAGTTCTGTTACAAAATTTTCGATGGCATTCGTCTCTGCTTCATAATTAAAAACATCAATATTTTTATAAGCATCAAAAGGTATTTTTAAAGTTTTATAGGCGGCTTTTTCGGCAGCGTTTTTGGTTCTACTAAAACTTTTTAATTTCATATTTAACGACCAATACGAGTCGTCTCGTGCATTGTCCAACAATTCCAAAGCATCGGTTTCTTGTTGTTTTCTAATTTGTATTAATGCCAAATCCATCAAACCGCTATCGGCTGTAAGTTTATTGATGTAATTTTGAATAATAGCATCGGTGGTTAAATTAATGTTTGCTGTATTCAAATCATCAATATTCCGTTTAATTAATTGTCCTGCTTC
>DYPB01000033.1:16699-18974 GCA_020720185.1 Flavobacterium psychrophilum
CTGTTTTGATTTTATTTTTGATAGGATGAGGCTCAGCACATTTGTTTCTGTTTTTTCAGTATTTTTGCAACCAATTATAACTAATATAGTTCCAAAGATTAAGGCAGGTTCTATAAATTATTTTTTTTGTAAATTTATTTTTTTTATAATTTAAAACGATACATTCAACGAATATATAAAATAATTATTATTTTAGCAAAATATCAAATCTTATAAAATGCAAGACTTATCAAATTACAGAAAATCGTATGAAAAAAGCGAACTTTTAGAAGATAATCTTCCAGAAGATCCAATAAATTTATTTCACAGATGGTTTAAAGAAGCTGAAAATTTTGATAATATTGCTGAGGCAAATGCAATGACATTAAGTACCATTGGTGTTGATAATTATCCTAAATCAAGAGTTGTTTTATTAAAAAGATTTGATGAGAATGGTTTTGTTTTTTATACTAACTATAATTCTGAAAAAGGAATATCAATTATAAAAAACCCTCTCGTTTGTTTGTCGTTTTTTTGGCATTCATTAGAAAGGCAAGTAATCATAAAAGGTGTAGCTACAAAAACTACACCTCAAATATCTGATAATTATTTTGATTCTCGCCCCGTTGGCAGTCAATTAGGAGCATTAGTTTCTAATCAAAGTCAGGTAATTCCTAATCGAGTTTTTTTAGAAAATGAATTGAAAAAATTAGAAATTCAATATCAAGATAAACCCGTAAAAAGACCTGATAATTGGGGAGGTTTTATTGTAAATCCTACTGAAGTTGAATTTTGGCAAGGTCGTCCTAACCGATTGCACGATAGAATTAGATATCAAGTACAGCCTGATTATTCTTGGACAATTAATAGATTAGCTCCATAAAATTACTTTTTCTTATTTTTTCCATTATTGAACCTTACATTTTCAACAACTTGAATTTTAGGAGTCTCTTTTTTATCTCTGCTTTTTGGATTTGATGCTTTTTTTGTAGGTTCAAATTTTGGTTTTGCAATAATTTTAGCAACTGGTTTAACCGGAATTTCAGCTCTATGTTTGTTTAAAACATCATTTGGATTTTTGGGGTTTTCTTTTGTTCCTCGCAGATGAATAACCAATCCATTCAAAAAATTTCTTAATACTTGGTCACCACATTGCACAAAATTTTCGTGTTTTTCATCTCTAAAAAAAGCACCTAACTCTGTTTTCGAAATTCTAAAATCAACCAATTCAAGTATTTCTACTATTTGATCATCTCGAAGCATTAAGGCTACTCTTAATTTTTTAAATATGTCGTTATTTGTCATTTATAATATTTGTTTATTTACTGTTTTTTTTAATAAAAATGTTTATTTTTACGCAAATTTAACATTATTTATTTATGATTGACTGGAAAACTGTAAAAACTTTTGAAGACATTACTTATAAAAAATCAAACGGAGTAGCCCGTATTGCATTTAACCGACCAGATGTTCGAAATGCGTTTCGTCCAAAAACGACTTCCGAACTTTACCAAGCCTTTTATGACGCTCAAGAAGACACCAGCATAGGTGTTGTCTTATTATCTGCCGAAGGGCCATCGAGTAAAGATGGTGTATATGCTTTTTGTAGTGGGGGCGACCAAAATGCTCGTGGACACCAAGGATATGTAGGAGAAGACGGGCAACATCGGCTTAATATTTTAGAGGTGCAACGATTAATCCGTTTTATGCCAAAAGTAGTTATTGCCGTAGTTCCCGGCTGGGCAGTAGGGGGAGGGCATAGTTTGCATGTCGTTTGTGATATGACACTTGCCAGTAAGGAACATGCTATTTTTAAACAAACCGATGCCGATGTTACCAGTTTTGATGGAGGGTATGGGTCAGCCTATTTAGCCAAAATGGTAGGTCAGAAAAAAGCACGAGAAATTTTCTTTTTAGGACGCAATTATTCTGCTCAAGAAGCTTTCGAAATGGGAATGGTAAATGCCGTAATTCCACATAATGAATTAGAAGACACCGCATACGAATGGGCTCAAGAAATTTTAGCAAAAAGCCCAACAGCTATAAAAATGTTGAAATTTGCAATGAATTTAACCGATGACGGAATGGTAGGGCAACAAGTATTTGCGGGCGAAGCCACCCGACTGGCCTATATGACCGAAGAAGCAAAAGAAGGTAGAAATGCTTTTTTAGAGAAAAGAAAACCTAATTTTGAAAAAAAATGGTTGCCATAAATATTAACAGATAGATTGTTAGATATCAACTTTTGAAATTCGTGAAATAAAATCGGAAACTATTGAATAAAAATTCATAAATC
>DYPB01000034.1 GCA_020720185.1 Flavobacterium psychrophilum
TGAGCACTTATTTTTATTGCATTTTGAGTTTTCATAACGAAGTCTAATGCGTAATCTGGGTTAAATATTTTGAGAATTGCCAACTTGGAACAAGCACACAAACTATTTTTCAAAATATTCTCAATAGATTATTTTTAGAACTCATTTTTACTCATATCAACCCAGTGTTATTTGCCTTCTTTGGCAAAATCCCAAACATTAAAAATTTCTCTTAATAGTGGCAAAGTTTCAATCTGTTTGCCTATTTGCATCTTGACTAACCTACGCAGTTTTTATTGGCATTTTCTTATCCTTTTTTTAAGATATTTTTCAAATAAATCCAACTATTTTATTTTTTCGGGGTTAATACAAATAAAAAATCCGCAATTTACTTATTTTTAAGTAGTTAAAATGTACACAACAGAAAAGAAATACAAAAAAACGAATTATAACCCACAAAAAATAGTAAAAATATTAATTGAATCTGCCTATCACAAATTTTAAAAATAAAATAATTATAACACAATCAAGAAAAGAACAAAATGAATTCGACGAAATGATGCGAGAAGAAATAGAAGCGGGGAATCAATTTTCGCAGTATAGTAGTTATCGAGGTTACAAGGCAAGTAATAGAAAAAAGCCATCAGAAAACGAGTAGCCCAAAATAGAATTAATAGAAAGTCAAAAAAAACTACATGATAGAATACATAGAGTAATCGAAAAAAACAGAGAAATAGCATTTTAATTTACTGCTAGATTCAACGATTATATTTAAAAAATAAATAAATTATCATGTAATATAAATTTGTATATTTGTACCGAATTGGTACACAAAAATTTAAAGTTATGACAATAGTTAGTAGTAGAGAGTTTAGAGATAATCAAAAAAAATATTTTGATTTGATAGATAATGATGTACAAATAATCATCCAAAGAGGTAAAAATAAAAGTTACAAATTAGTTCCTGTTTTAGAAAAAGAAACGCTAATGACAGAAACCGAGTTTTATGCTAAAATTGATAAATCCATCGAACAAGCTAAAAATGGACAGGTTATAAGAATTGCAAAAGAAGATTTTAAAAAGTTTTTAGGCCTATGAGTTATCATGTAGAATTTTCCATCCAAGCGGAAACAGATATTACTCTTCTTAAAAAATCAGGAGACAGGGCTGTTTTAAAAAAATTAAAATCCCTTTTAGACGAACTTTCGGAACATCCTCGAACAGGAACTGGTCAAATTGAGGTTTTAAAACACTACGAAGAAGAAACTTTTTCAAGAAGGATAAACCGAGAGCATAGGTTAGTTTATCGGGTTTACTGCGAAACTGTAACCGTACTTATTATTTCAGCGTACGGGCATTATTAAATTGACAAATAGTAAAAACTATTCAATTCAGTTAAAGAAAGAAAAATTTAAAAATCATTTAGCCACCCTTTCTACCACTCTTATAAAATCAAAAACCTCATAATCAATAGATTATAAGGTTTTTTCGTACCCGGAGCCGGAGTCGAACCGGCACGGTTTCCCACAGGTGTTTGAGACCAGCGCGTCTACCAATTCCGCCATCCGGGCAATTAGCAGTTATGTATTTGTCAGGTATAAAACCTACATTTACAGACTAAAAATAACAACAGTTATTTTATCGCTCAAAGAAAAACAAAGCGATTTTCTTTAACACGGTGCAAATATATATAAAAAAAATAGATTTTCTTAAAAATAATAAAAAAATATCCTAATTAAATGGAATTTTATTTATAATTTTGCACGCTGTTAAAAAGTTTGACAACTAACTACATAATAACTATTTGATGACACAACAAGGACTAAATGCAAAAATATTTGCTTGTTCTAAAAGTGAATATTTAGCCGCCGAAATTGCGAAATATTATGGTGGCGAATTAGGTAAAGTAGTTTTGAATAGATATTCCGATGGTGAATTTGAACCTTCTTACGAAGAGTCAATAAGAGGTTTAAGAGTTTTTATAGTCTGCTCAACTTTTCCGTCAGCAGATAATTTGATGGAGCTGTTATTAATGATTGATGCAGCAAAACGAGCATCAGCAAGGCATATTACTGCGGTTATTCCTTATTTTGGATATGCCAGACAAGACAGAAAAGACAAACCAAGAGTACCGATTGGAGCAAAATTAATTGCCAATATGCTTACAGTAGCTGGTGCTACTAGAATAATGACAATGGATTTACATGCTGATCAAATTCAAGGTTTTTTTGAAATACCAGTAGATCATTTATTTGCAGCAACTATATTTATTCCTTATATTAAGAAATTAAATTTAGATAATTTGACAATAGCTTCGCCTGATTTAGGAGGTTCAAAAAGAGCTTATGCCTATTCTAAATTTTTAGAATCAGAGGTTGTAATTTGTTACAAACAACGAAAAATTGCAAATAAGGTAAGTTTTATGGAACTTATAGGAGATGTAAAAGGACAAAATGTAATTTTGGTTGATGATATGGTTGATACTGCAGGAACATTAGTAAAAGCAGCAGATTTGATGATGGAAAAAGGAGCGTTAAGTGTCAGAGCAGTTTGTACTCACGCTATTTTATCTGGAGATGCAATAGAAAATATTGAAAACTCTATGCTAACCGAAATGATAATAACAGATTCCATACCTTTGAAAAGACCATCTAACAAGATAAAAGTGCTAAGTTGTGCACCTTTATTTGCCGAAGTAATGCAAATGGTACATCACAACAAAAGTATAAGTGGCACATTTTTAGTATAACGAAGCCACTATTCTCTGAAAAGGAAATAAAAAAACTTATAACCTAAACTCAAAAAAGAATTAATAATTAACTATATATATTTTTACAATGAAATCGATTACAATTGAAGGATCAGAAAGAGAAAGCGTGGGTAAAGTTGCGACTAAAGCCTTGCGTAATGCTGGAATGGTTCCTTGCGTGTTATACGGAGGAAATCAAGCAGTTCATTTCTCAGCAGAAGTTATGGCATTTAAAAACTTGGTTTACACCCCAAACGCACACACAGTTGTGATTGAATTGGGTTCAAAATCATATAATGCTGTTTTACAAGACATTCAGGTACACCCTGTTAGCGACAAAATTTTACACATTGACTTCTTCGAAATCTTTGACAACAAAGAAATTATGATGGAAGTGCCTGTTAGAATTGTTGGTACATCTCCAGGAGTTTTAGGTGGTGGAGTATTGCGTTTAAACACCCGTAGATTAAAAGTTAAAGCTACACCTAAAAATTTACCTGATTTTATTGATGCAGATATTTCTGAATTAGAAATGGGCAACAAATTGTATGTAACTAAATTGGCATCAGACAAATACAAATTAATGCACCCAGACAACACCGTTGTTTGTCAAGTAAGAATTTCGAGAGCAGCTATGAAAGCCGCACAAGAAGCCGCAAAAGCTGCAAAAGCACCAGCAAAAGGAAAAAAATAAACCTTTTTTTTCAAACCTTTCTTAAAAAAGCATCACAAAAGTGGTGCTTTTTTTTAACAACTTTCTTGAAATTCTTTTTTTGTATTTAAAACAATAAAACTTATCTTTGCTTTAACTTAAAAAACAGATATTATGTCATTTTCAGATTTATTTGATAGCGAATTTAAAAACAGAAACAAAGGTCATTTTTCAGCAATCGTTCGTGTAGCCTATGCAGACGGTGTTTTATCTGATGGTGAAAAATTATTTTTAGACAAATTAGCCATTAATCTTGAAATTTCCGAATCAGAATATTCGGAAATTTTAGAAAACCCATTAAAATATCCCATAAATCCACCCTATTTGCACGAACAGAGATTAGAAAGGCTGTATGATTTGGCTCGAATGGTTCATGTTGATCATCATTTAGGCGACAAACAAGATGTTATGATTAAAAAATTCTGTGTAGCACTTGGTTTTAATTCTGAAAATATAAATACTATTGTAGAAAAAGCCATGGATTTAATTGATGATAAAGTAGATTTAGATACATTTTTATCAGAAATGAAACATTCCGATAAAATTTAATAGTTATTTATAGCTAATCACATTAATTGTTAGCAAACATATAGACTAAACACGAAAAAAATCTACAAAGAAAAATCATGAGAAAAATTTCAGTAATTTTAATTTTATTTTTTTGTTTAGCCAGTTGTGAAAATTCTGATGATGGAACTTCATCAGGTTTACCAGATATTACAACAGAAGGTAAAAATACTTTTGGCTGTAAAATTGATGGACAAATTTTTATTCCAAAACAGAAAATAATTGGTTCTCCATATTCTAATCCTATTTTGAAAGCGACATATGTATATAACCAATACTATTTTAATGGCTATCATTTATCAATTTATGCTGATAATGAAGTACTAAAAAAATTTATCTCTATAGAATTAGTTGGAGGCTTAAATCCTCTAGTTGAAGGTAATACCTACCCTATTTTAGTTAACCAAGATAATATTATTCATGGCTTTTATGAACATTGGGGAGACACTGTTGATAATGGTAATGGAACTGGATTTACTCCTGTTTATTCGTTTTACACCGACAATTCGTATTATGGAGAACTAGAAATAATAAAACTTGATACTGTAAATGAAATTATATCTGGACGCTTTTGGTTTAATTGTAAAGAGGTAAATAGCAATACAATCTCACATTTAACTGAAGGTAGATTTGATTTAAAATATACAACCAGCTTTTAAAATACGTTTGCTAACAGCGGTTTGCTTCAATGGCTTGGTTCGGGATTTATTTGGAATAGCAAAGCGGTTTAATTTAAAGTTTTTCTATATTCCTAGGCTTGGTGATAAATCATCGCCACTGAAGCAAGCCTCAAACGTTAAACGCAAGTTTTTTGCAACAAAAATCCTCTTTAATTTTAAGTTAAAGAGGATTTTTTATATGGATTATTTGATTACATTTCTATTTCAAACTGGGTCAAAGCTTTAAATTGTTTTAATCTGTCTGTAAGCTCATTTTTTGTTAGACTAAGCATTCTTTCTGTTCCAAACTTTTCGACACAAAAAGATGCTAAATTAGAGCCGTGTATAATAGCGGTTTTCATATTCTCGAACGATACATTTTCGGACTGTGTGATAAATCCTGCAAAACCTCCTGCAAAAGTATCTCCTGCTCCTGTTGGGTCAAAAACTTCTTCTAATGGCAAGGCTGGTGCGAAAAATATTTCTTTTCCGTGGAAAATTAAAGCACCGTGTTCTCCTTTTTTTATCACTACGAATTTCGGGCCCATAGTATGTATTTTTGCTGCCGCTTTTACTAATGAATACTCTCCAGATAACTGACGGGCCTCTTCATCGTTTATAGTAATTACATCTACTCTTTTAATTACATTCAATAAATCTGGCAAAGCACAATCCATCCAAAAATTCATGGTATCTAAAACGACTAATTTTGGTTTGGTTTCCATTTGGTCTAAAACCGAACTTTGTACCATTGGGTGGAGGTTGCCTAGCATTACAACATCGGCATTTTTAAAATCTTGAGGTACTTTTGGATTAAAATCTGCTAATACATTTAGCTCGGTTGCTAATGTATCTCTCGAATTCAAATCGTTGTGGTATCTGCCGCTCCAAAAGAATGTTTTACCGCCTTTAACTATTTCTAATCCAGAGATATCGATATTTCTAGCGGTTAATAAATCAAGATATTCCTGTGGAAAATCGTCTCCTACTACCGAAACTATTGCTGATTTTAGGTTAAAATGAGAGGCTGAAAGACCTATGAAAGTTCCTGCTCCACCTAATATTTTATCTGTTTTTCCGAAAGGGGTTTCAATAGCATCGAAAGCTACTGTGCCTACTATAAGTAATTTGTTCATTTTTTTAGATTTTTAAAGGTGCAAAGATAATGATTTTTTTTGAATGAAGTTAGAATTCAAATACCCGATTTTAATTTCAATTCAAAAAAAATCCTGCTCATATTTTGAGCAGGATTTTGATATAAATTCAATATTAAATTAGAATTTGTAAGTTAAATTAAAATTAAACATTGCTCCTAATTGACTGAAATGTGAACCATCGTAAGTCATTTGAGAATAACGACCATTGAAAGTCAAATCGTTTATTTGATTTTTTAAAGTAGTTGGGTTGTTCAAAATAGCATCTCCAGCGGCACCGCTAGAAACAAGTTTCCATTCTGGCAATACATTTAGCAAATTATTTGCAATTGCAGTAACCGTTAAGTTGTCTGTGGCTTTGAAAGAAACACTTAAATCTGTTACAACTTTAGATAAGAATTCTACCGTCAATTCGTCTTTGTTGTACAAATCGTTGTTTTTGAATTCAGATTTTCCAAACAAAGTGTTGTTCAAAGAGATTCCAAGTTTGTTTACTTTATAATCAATTCCAAGAATGTGTTTCGTTTTTGGGCGAGAAGTTAACAATAATGCTTGTTGTGTTTTTCCAAACAATGATTGAGTTGGGAATTGAGAATTTTCGTGAATTCCTCCGTCTAACGCATTTTCGATTGTGTAATTTTCAGAATAATTAAAATCCATTTTACCAGAACCAACTGCTAAACCTTTATAACTTAGAACTAAATCAATTCCAGATGTTTTAGTGTCAATTGCGTTAGCAAAATACGAAATAATATCTCCACTACTTGTTGTTAATTTATCTCCCAAAACAATTCTATCAGCAACTTTAATGCTATAATAATCTATTGTTGTTGAAAATTTACCTAATTTAATTCCTGTTCCAAAAGTAAAATTTGTAGAGCTTTCTGCTTTTAATTGTGCAACATTATTACCTCTAGCTGAAGACGAAACATTGTTGATAATTCCTTCTAACTGAATTCCACCACCACCAAATGATGATTGTACTTTTTGAGTATAAAGTTGGTGTAAAGTTGGTGCTCTAAATCCTGTAGAAATAGAACCTCTGAAAGTTAATTTATCATCTAATACTTTGAAACGTGAGCTTAATTTCCAAACAGTTTTGCTACCAAAATCTGAATAATCTTCATAACGAGCAGTTCCTTCTACTAAAAAGTCTTTAGTAAAATCTACCGATGCACCACCATAAAAACCAATGTTATATCTATTGAATTTTCCAGAATTTTCTGGCATATTTCCTTGATACGAATCTGCTCCTACACCAACATAAGAGGCTTCATCACCCGCACGAACTTCAAAAACTTCTGTTCTAACTTCTGATCCAAATGCAAGACTAACTTTATCAGAAATTGATTTATTAACATCAATATTACCTACATAATGTGTAAATCCAACCCCACCTGGATTAAAAGAAAGTGGTCCGTTATAAACATTTGGATTTGTTGCATAAACAAAGTTTCCAGAACTATCTTTACTTCTATTGTGCGAATTTCCAACAGTATAATCTTGTTGATTTCCACCAGTGGTGATACTTGCATCAGTATTCCAACCATTATTTTTGAATTTATATCCAAAAGTAGCATTATAATCGTTCAATTCTCCTTGAAATGTAGGAACATAACCTTGATAAGACGCTAATGAACCATCTCCGTATAAGGAAGGTAAATATGGAAAAGCAACTGCAGTTCTCCAATATGGAGTTCTGTAATTGGCAAACGAGTTAACTTTTTTATACACATAAGCAGCGTTGTAATACATTTCTGTATTTTCACTAACTTTAGTTCCTCCATTAATCAAAAATTTTGCAGCAGCAGTTTCTGGAGAACCGTTTATGTTTCCTGCATCTGGTTTTTTTGCTAAAAAGTTTTTAATATCAGTCAATGTGTTTACTCCAGCAGTTGTACCACCCCAATAAGCAAACTCTCCATTAGCATCAACAGTTCCTGGTCGGTTTGCCATTTCAGCTTTCGAGAAATCAACAGTGTAGTTTACAAAACCGTTCTCGCCAACTTTTGATCCGTTGTTAAGACTAATTCCGTAAAATTCGCCATCTCCCTCAGTAGTGATTCCTGTTCTAAGATTTGCAAAACCACCTTTTGTGTCTTTTTTTAACACAATATTCATTACTCCTGCTATTGCATCAGATCCATATTGTGCAGATGCACCGTCTCGCAAAATTTCGACTCTTTCAATCGCATCGGTTGGAATTGCAGAAATATCAGCACCTGTTTCGCCTCGTCCTGGAGATGTTTGTACATATACTAACGAACTTAAATTTTTACGCTTTCCGTTAATTAAAATTAAGGTTCTACTTGGTCCCATATTTCTAATTTCATAAGGGTCAAGTAATGAGGTTGCATCATTAACAGGTGTATTAACTGTATTAAACGATGGTACTCTGTACTGCAAGGCTTTGTCGAAACTAGCCTGACCTGTTTGGGTTAAGTCTTTTGCAGATAATACATCAACAGGCAATGCCGATGTGGTGTTACTTCGGGATACTGTTCTAGTGCCTACTACAACTACATCTTCGAGTGTTCCGTTTTGTTCTTTCTCTTTTTCTTGAGCAAAAACTGAAGAAAAACCGATTAAAAACAAAGATAATGTAATCTTTTTCATAATAATTTTTTTTTGTATTAATAGTTTATATTAAAAATTGAACCGCAATATTAAAAAAAAATTTTAACATATTCCTAACATAAATATCTTTTTTTTTATTTTTTTTGTTAATTATTTAAGTTTATCTTAAAAAAAGCCGTAAATTTATCAATATATTATCAAATACCTCTTTAAATACTAGCTTGTACCCAGGCAAACGCTTTTAGATTTTAAGCAATAACTCTCTGTATTCCTCATCTAATAAGGCTTTTTTCGCTTTGTTTATTGCTTTTTTTATATATTTTTTCATTTACTAGCATCCCTAAAGCTAATTTTTTCATCATATTCAAGTACTCGGTAGCATTTCCAACATAATTTAGTTGTCCGTCTTCTTTCATTATTACATCTAAATTCCAATGCAAATTATTTTCTATTGCCCAATGACTGCGTATAGAATTGTTAATCAGGGTGGCATTTTCAAGTAAAGAGCTAATATAATATCTTGTTTCTTTCAAGGTTTTAAAATACTGCGTAAATAGTGTCTTTGAGGGGGATCCAGGGCCGTTTGTGGTCATTTTTTTTATAGCAGACCGCCTACTACTTCTTTCACAAATGTACTACTTTTATAGAAATTTACAAATTTTTAAAAGCGTTTACCCTGCAAAACTACAACCGTTTTACTCACAAATATTTTTATTGTTTTTTATAGGTGTTCGTGAATGCAAAGCATTTGAATATGTTTATAATAATCCGTTACTTTGCACTGATATATTGACTTACTATTAAACACAAAAGAATATGAAAAAAAATATTTTAACAACAATTGCTTTGTTTTTTATTTTTACTGGTTTGGCACAAAACATTAAAAATATTGCAAAAGGTACTATTACTATCTATACAGGACAAGTAATAAATTTTGTGAAATTGAAAAGCGTTGATAACGAAGTTGTTTTCACAAATATTGAAAATAGAGCAGAATGTCGATATTTATTGAGTACAATATCTAAAATTGTTGATGGAAACGATGTGATAGTTTATCAAAAAGGACAAGGCATTAACAAGGAATATGAAACTGATAAGCAGAATATTGAGAATGAAATTAATAATCAAAATACAACAAACCGAGGTACAAAACAAACGGTTGTAATGCAGATTAAGAAAGACACTTTAAGTAATACTGCAATTGCTACAAAACCAAAAATTGTTACAAAAATCTTAACTTGTTATAATCCATCAAAAATTCTTTTAGGCTATAGAGCACTATTGCCAGATGAGGTTAGAGATATCATAAAAATCAATAACATTGCTTTAGAGGAATACAACAATGCAAGAATATTAAAAACAGTAGGAGATATATCATTAGGTTTTGGTCTGGGATTGTTTATTGGCGGAGGCCTCAGTAATTTAAGCGGTTCTAAAAACACCACCGTAAGCAGTAGTCCATATCCTTCTAACAGCCAAACAAAAGAAGGTTCTTCAACGCCATTAATTGTTGGTCTTGTCTTAGCAGGAATTTCAATTCCTTTGAAACTTGTGGCTAAATCCAATGCAAAGACCGCAATAGATAGATATAACAACTCTCCAATAGGTGCTAATAAACAAAATTATAAAATGCTTTTTGTGGTTAACCAATCAGGTGTTGGTTTAGCACTGAATTTTTGATGAAATATTTATAATTACCAATACCCAGCTTAAGTCGAAAATGGTATTACTCCCTTTGCACTAACAAAAAAACATGCCCTAAATTTCGAGGACGGAAAACACGGTTAAAAAAAACCTAAAAAATTCAAATATTTTTTTTATATCTTTGCAAATTAATTATTGCTAATAAAATAAAAGCAAATTCAATTATGCAAGACAAAAAGATATTATTTGTATCGTCGGAAGTAACTCCGTATTTGGCTGAAAATGAGGTTTCTATGATGTCTTATGAGGTTCCAAAAATGATTAATGGAAAAGGTGGTCAAATTAGAATCTTTATGCCAAGATATGGAAATATCAACGAAAGACGACACCAACTGCATGAAGTAATTAGGCTTTCTGGAATGAATTTAGTAGTAAACGATATGGATATGCCGCTGATTATCAAGGTAGCATCGATACCAAAAGAAAGAATTCAGGTTTATTTTATTGACAACGACGAATATTTTAAACGAAAAGCGACTTTTACCGATGAAGAAGGTATAATGTTTGCTGATAATGATGAAAGAGCTATTTTTTTTGCAAAAGGTGTAGTCGAAACGATCAAAAAACTAAACTGGGTTCCAGATATCATACATGTTCATGGCTGGATGGCAGCATTATTGCCCATTTATATGAAACATTATTACAAACATGAAGCATTATTTAGAGACACTAAAATAGTAACTTCCGTTTATAGTCAGTCATTTAATGTTTTATTAGACACAGAAATGATTGATAAAATTACTTTTGACGGGATTGATAAAACCTCGATTTCGGAATTAGAAAACCCTAATTATGAAAATCTTATGAAGGCATCGATACAACATTCGGATGCTATTATTATCGGTTCCGAGAATTTAACACCAACTTTAACAAAATTTATAGAAACTTCTAACAAACCTTTTTTACCTTTCGCCCCGCAAGACAATTTTGCCGATGCCTACACTAATTTTTATAAAAATGAAGTGTTGTAAAACCATTTTAACAAAAAATATGAAGACAAATTTTTTAAAAACAATACTATTTATTGCCACAACAGTAGTTTTAATTTCATGTGATAAAGATTTTAATAATATCGGAGGGGATATTATTGGGGATGAGCATTATGGTATGAATAAATATTCGCAAGATTCACTAACCGTAAATGCCTACACTAAAACCACAGGGGTTGTTGATTCTAAAAATTTAGACATAAACCCTTTAGGGATTTATGTAAACCCAGTTTTTGGGACAACTGTTGCAAACTTTGCAACCCAAGTACAATTAGCAAGTGTGGCCCCAACTATTGATTTGGCTTTAAATCAAACCATAACAAATGTGGTGCTATATATCCCATATTTTTCAAGAAATACAGGTACAAACCCAAATGGTGCCTACACTTATGAATTAGATTCAATTATAAACAGAGGAAACATAACAGATAAAATAAAATTAAGTGTTTATGAAAACGGTTATGATATGAGTGGAAATGATACCGATACTGAATTTTTAGAAGGTAGAAGATTTTATACCAATCAAAACAGCACTTTCGATTTATTAAAAGTTGGATCAAGATTAAATGACGACAATACCGACCCAAATTTACCACAAAACGACAAATTCTTTTTTAGTAAAGACGAACATAAGGTGGTTTTCACACCCGCAACAGGAGGAACAGCGACCACAACTTATGTAGCACCTGGAATGAGATTGAATCTGAATAAAATTTATTTTAAAAATCTACTATTTAGCACAGCATCTGGAACAACAACAGTTAATTTAACTACAAACACCGTTTTTATGTCAAAACTAAAAGGCTTGTACTTTAAAACAGAACAAGCAATAGGCAATGGATGTATGTCAATATTAGACTTCAAAAAAGCCACTATTACTGTAAATTATACCGAAAAAACATCTTCTACAGATGCAAAATTAGTAGATAAATCAATAGTAATTAATCTATCGGGCAATACTGCAAGCTTATTAGAACACAATCCAGCAACAGGAACACACGGAACAATTACAAATGGAGACTCAACAAATGGCGATGAAAAACTAACAATAAAAGGTGGCGAAGGTTCAGTTGCATATATTGATTTATTTGGCAAAAAAGATGTTAAAAAATGGGATGCAACATTAAATAAAGTAGTGCCAGGACAAAATGGCATTTCAGATCATTTAGATTATTTAAGACACCCACTGGATGGTAAAAAATTATTAATTAATGAAGCAAACCTTGTCTTTTATATTGACAAAACAAATATGGGAACTGATGCTCTTGAACCAAATAGACTGTTTTTATACGATGTTCGGAACAAACGACCAGTAATTGACTATTATTATGATGGAACATCAAGTTCATATCCAAATTCAGGAAAAGTAGTTCACGATGGAATTCGTTATCCAAAACCAGTTGCAGCTACAACCACCACCGCAATAAGGGGCGAAAAATATAGAATAAGAATTACAGACCACATTAGAAATATAATTAATAAAGATTCTACAAATGTAACATTAGGGGTTTCCGTATGTCAATCTATTAACAATCAATATTTTATAAGACAAAAAACATTACCAACAACTTACCAATCTTGGATGAGTCTTTATCCTTATAATTTAAGAAACCCTTATTATTATCCATCGTCATCGGTGATGAATCCATTAGGAACAATATTATTTGGAACAAAAGGAACAGTTCCAGTAAACAAAAGACTACAACTCGAAATTTGGTACACGAAAGCTAATTAAAATATACAAGAATTATGTGTGGAATAGTAGGATATATAGGATATAGAGATGCCTATCCAATAATAATCAAAGGATTAAAAAGATTAGAATATAGAGGCTACGACTCGGCAGGAATTATGCTATACGATGGCAAAGACTTGAAAATTGCCAAAACCAAAGGCAAAGTAGTCGATTTGGAAGAAAAAGCCAAAGATATAACAACAACAGGAAATATAGGTATGGGGCATACTCGTTGGGCTACACACGGTGTTCCTAACGATATAAACTCGCATCCACATATATCAAATTCAGGCAATTTATCAATCATTCACAACGGAATTATTGAAAATTACGAACCATTGAAACAAGAATTAATCAAAAGAGGTTATTCGTTTAAATCTGATACAGATACAGAAGTTTTAGTAAATTTAATTGAAGAAATTCAGAAAAAAGAAAATTTAAAATTAGGAAAAGCTGTTCAAATTGCTTTAAATCAAGTAGTTGGTGCTTATGCAATTTGTGTGTTTGACAAACAGAAACCAGACGAAATTGTAGTTGCTCGATTAGGTAGCCCGTTAGCAATAGGCGTTGGTGTTGATGAACTTTTTATAGCCTCTGATGCCTCTCCATTTATTGAATATACCTCAAATGCTATATATCTTGAGGATGAAGAAATGGCAATTGTAAGATTGCACAAACCATTGAAAATCAGAAAAATAAAAGACGATTCGATGGTTGATCCTTATATTCAAGAATTACAAATGAATTTAGAGCAGATAGAAAAAGGCGGTTATGACCACTTTATGCTCAAAGAAATATATGAGCAACCATTAGTAATAAAAGACACTTATAGAGGAAGGCTTCATGCTAACGAAGGAATTATTCAAATGGCTGGTATTGAAGATAATATAGAAAAATTTTTGAATGCTCCACGAATTTTAATAATTGCTTGTGGCACCTCTTGGCATGCAGGTTTGGTAGCCGAATATGTTATTGAAGAGTTTGCAAGAATTCCAGTTGAGGTTGAATACGCTTCAGAATTTAGATACAGAAATCCTATAATTAATAAAGGCGATGTTGTAATTGCCATCTCTCAAAGTGGAGAAACTGCCGATACATTAGCAGCAATAAAATTAGCAAAAGAAAATGGTGCATTTGTATTTGGTGTTTGTAATGTAGTTGGTTCGTCTATCTCGAGAGAAACCCATGCAGGAGCCTATACCCATGCAGGACCAGAAATAGGAGTTGCGTCGACCAAAGCATTTACAACCCAAATCACAGTACTGACGATGATTGCCTTACGATTGGCAAAAGCTAAAGGAACATTATCTAATTCGGATTTTCATCGATATTTGAACGAATTGGAAACCATTCCAGAAAAAATGATTGAAGCATTAGCAACAAACGATAAAGCCAAAGAAATAGCAACTGTTTTTAAAGACGCTACAAATTGTTTGTATTTAGGACGAGGTTATAATTTTCCTGTTGCCTTAGAAGGTGCTTTAAAATTGAAAGAAATATCTTACATTCATGCCGAAGGTTATCCTGCTGCCGAAATGAAACACGGACCAATTGCCTTGATTGACGAGCAAATGCCAGTATTTGTAATTGCTCCAAAACAAGGACATTATGATAAAATTGTAAGTAACATTCAGGAAATTAAATCACGAAGTGGGAAAATAATTGCAGTAGTAACAAAAGGAGATACCCAAGTTCGTGATTTAGCTGATTTTGTTATAGAAATTCCAGAAACAACCGATGCTCTATCGCCACTAATTACAACAATACCTTTGCAATTATTATCTTATCATATTGCTTTAATGAGAGGATGTAATGTAGATCAGCCTCGAAATTTAGCAAAATCAGTAACGGTAGAGTAAATTTGCAATTTTAGAGAGGATTTTCTAAAAAGAACGACGATTTTTTGTAATTTTTGTTTTTTTCCGTGAGAGATTATTTCTTCCGTTCACCCTTCTTTCGTTAGGTTTGGGTGTAGTGTAAATTCTTTTTTGGCATTTTTTTTGCAAAAAAGATTACTTCACAAAACTTTTTTTCAAAAGAGTTCAGCGAACCTTTTTTGAAACCAATAATCATACCCGTAGTTTAACCCAAATATTTCGTTTGTTGTTATATTTTTTATATATCTACTGGTTATAAATTGCCTATTCAAAGCTTAGATTAAAAAAAAAATTGCCTATTATAAACTTTTGTTTATTTTTGGCAAATGAATATACAAGGAAAATTAATGATAATAGGCGGTGCTGTTGATAAAGGCAGTTTTACCGAAAGAAATTTAGACAAAGATGCCACTCAGAACCTTAACTTTTTTGAAGAAGGAATTTTAAAAAGGATCTTAAACGAATCAAAAAACAAAGAAAATTCACAAATTGAAATTATTACAACGGCATCAAAAATTCCAAAAGAAATAGGTCCGGAATATGTTAAAGCACTAAATTATTTAGGAGCAAAAAATGTAGCTATCTTAGATATTGAACGCAGAGAACAAGCTATGGATTCCGATGTGGTTGAAAAATTAAGAGCAGCCGATGTGGTAATGTTTACTGGTGGTGATCAATTAAGATTAACCTCCATTTTAGGAGGGACCCCATTTCACAATCTGTTATTAGAGAAATATCATAACGAAGATTTTATTTATGCAGGAACCAGTGCGGGAGCCGCCGCGGCCAGTAACAATATGATTTATCAGGGCAGTAGTAGCGAAGCACTTTTAAAAGGAGAGGTAAAAATATCGAGTGGTTTAGGTCTTATTGATGATGTAATTATTGACACCCATTTTGTGCAACGAGGACGAATAGGAAGGCTATTTCAGGCAGTTGTTGGTAATCCAAAAGTATTAGGAATTGGTTTAGGAGAAGATACTGGTTTACTTATCAAAAATGGAAAAGAAATGGAAGCTATTGGATCTGGACTTGTAATTTTAGTAGATGGCCGAGAAATAAAAGACACTAATTTAACCCAAGTTGAGATGGGACAACCTGTTTCAATCTCTCATTTAGTAACTCATGTGATGAGTAAAAACGACACTTTTAATTTAGATACCTTCAAAATGACAATCCATAGTTCGCAGTATATTTATAACAATCCATTTCAAAAAGTAAATTCATCACTAAAATGAAGCTAATAATCCACGGAGGTTTTTTCTCTGAATCATCCACAAATCAGGAAACAAAAGTGGCAAAGCAAGAAGCTTTGGAACGGATTTTAAAATCAGCTTTTGAATATTTAAAAAATCATTCGGCTCTTGAAACTGTTGTTTATGCCGTTTCTCAACTCGAAGACGATGAGTTGTTTAATGCAGGAATTGGTTCTCAAATCCAGAGCGATGGCAAAATACGGATGAGTGCTGCTATTATGGATGGCGAAACTCAAAAGATGAGTGGTGTTATTAATATTGAATCAGTAAAAAATCCCGTTCAAGTGGCACAAATTTTGATGAAAGAGGACGACAGGATTCTTGGAGGAGATGGAGCAACAAATTATGCTAGGAGACACGGATTCGAATCTATTTCGGTAGAAATTTTGCAACGAAAAGCAGAATATGAAGCCAAATTGAAAGGAACAGGATTAGGAACAGTTGGTTGTGTAGCGTTAGATAAAAACGGAAAAATAGCCGTATCAACCTCAACAGGAGGCAAAGGATTTGAATTAGCAGGACGAATTTCAGACTCGGCAACCGTTGCTGGAAATTATGCCAATTCATTTTGTGGCGTAAGCCTTACTGGCGTTGGCGAGGATATTACCAGCAATGCTACTGCTGCAAAAATTGTAACCCGTGTAACCGATGGTTTTTCTCTAAAAGACGCATTCACAAAAACTTTTGACGAACTTTTGCCTTACGATGGTTTTGCTGGGGCAATAGCTATTGATTGTCAAGGAAATATCTATCATCAAGACTCACATCCAAGTATGGTTTTTGCCAGTTTTGATGGCAAAAATTTTGAAGTTTTTAATTGATATCCATAATATACGAATCGTATTCATAATAAAACCGTTCAAAAGCAGTCATTTTATCATTAAAAAAATCGAAAATTTCATTCCAATTTTCTTTATTTGAACAACTTCCAGTTGCTTGTTCTACAAAAATCCGACTTATCGTTTTGCCGTTTTCCAGCATAAAGTTTTTATGATATACTAAATTTTGTATAAATTCGTCTTCTAAAATATTTTTCAAAGATTCTAATTTTTCAAAATATGCCCATCTTTTTTCGTCTAATCTGTTTTCAAAATCAATAATTACTTGTGATTTTTTGTTATCTGTAAAAAATTTAAACGAAAAATCTTTAATCTTCGTATCATATAAAAGCCATTTCCGAGGATATTTTCTGGCGAAAGCAATCCAAAATTGCTGTTTTAATTGCTGATTTTCTTCTTTGGAATACATTTTATTGAATTAGGTATTAAAAGAACACAAATTTTGTAGATTAGTTTAATTTTGTAGCAAAAATAATCGTTTGTTTATGGATTTTCAGTATTTTTTAGATAATATTCCAAAAATAATTTCTTCAGAACTTATAGGAGAAACCGCACATTTAATGATGGCACCACCTGAAAGAGCCGATTTGTTTAAAAACATTGATTTTGACACTATTATTCCAAAAAAGTCGGCAATAATGATGCTTTTATACCCAAAGAGTCATAAAACGCACTTGGTTTTAATTAAAAGAAATGAATATAAAGGCGTACATTCGGCACAAATTTCGTTTCCTGGTGGAAAAATAGACCCAACCGATGAAAGTTTAGAACATACCGCTTTGAGAGAGACATTTGAAGAAATTGGAATAGAAAAACAAGATATAAAAATCATACGACCATTTACAGAAACTTATATTCCACCCAGTAATTTTATGGTTTATCCTTTTTTAGGGTATTGTGAAAGCGAACCAGTTTTTAAACCTGATAGTAGAGAAGTTTCAACAATAATAGAACTATCAATAGAAGATTTTTTAGATCCAAAAATGGTTCTTATCAAAAAGATAAATACCTCGTATACTGCTGATATTGAAGTCCCTATCTTTAAAATCGACGAGCATTTAGTTTGGGGAGCAACTGCAATGATTTTGAGCGAATTGAAACAAACACTTAAAAAATTGTGAATTGTTGATTGTAATTGTAAATTTGTTCTTTATTATTGAATTTTAAATAATTTTTAATTATAAGAAATGACACTCCTAAAAAGAAACCCCTTTGGTCATATCCTTTATATCAAAAAATGGTTAATCCGAATTTTTGCAGTGCTTACTCATAAGCGTTACCGAGGTTTTAACCATATGCTTATTGAAGGATCCGAAATTATAAAAACTTTGCCAGATACCAATGTTTTATTCATCTCAAACCATCAAACTTATTTTGCCGATGTTGTGGCAATGTTTCATGTTTTTAATGCCAGTTTGAGTGGTCGTTCTGATAGTATCAAAAATGTAGGATATGTTTGGCAACCTAAATTAAATATCTATTATGTTGCTGCTAAAGAAACCATGAAAAGTGGTTTTTTACCTAGAATACTAAGCTATGTTGGTGCAATTACAGTAGAACGAACTTGGCGTTCAAAAGGAAAAGATGTTGCCGAGAGAAGAGAGGTAAATCCAAACGACACTGAAAATATTAAAATTGCATTAGACGATGGTTGGGTAATTACTTTTCCGCAAGGAACCACAAAATCATTTAACCCTGTTAGAAAAGGGACGGCACATATTATAAAACAACACAAACCGATTGTTGTTCCAATAGTTATCGATGGTTTTCGTCGTTCGTTTGATAAAAAAGGACTTCGGATGAAGAAAAAAGGAGTTTTACAATCCTTCATCATCAAAGAACGATTAGAAATTGATTATGAAAATGACAGTATTGAGCAAATTGTCGAAAAAGTAGAGATTGCTATTGAGCAACATCCATCGTTTTTAAAAGTAATTCACTCCATATAAATACTACAGAAATTAGGTGAAAGTCTTTCCATTCCGAAAAGGAAAAAACGGTATAACTGGCTATTTTGATTTCGTTAACCATTTTTTCCCCTCCGAA
>DYPB01000178.1 GCA_020720185.1 Flavobacterium psychrophilum
CGTTGGCAGCAAGGCTAACGGAACCGCCTAAATAACAACTATTTAGAGTTAAAATCCGTTTGAATTGTTGCCGTAAAACGGACAACAATGGCAAAAAAAGAAGTACTGACGGATTTTTGGGTATATGAATTACTCAAAGAAGCAAACATAGATTTACACCCACAAGGTAGCAATATTAAAGAAATTGACAACGCTTTAAGAACAGCATCAAAATCAAAAACAGGCAAAGTAGGTTTTCCCGAATATAGCGGAGTTGTAAAAGACTTTTTGCTGGTTATAGAAAACAAAGCCGATGTTTCTCAACACATAAAAAGAAACGAAAAAGATGTAATTTGTAACGAAGTTACAAGCGTAAAAAATTACGCCGTAAACGGCGCTTTGTTTTACGGTAAACATCTTGCTGAAAACACATCGTATAAAAAAATTCTTGCTTTTGGTATTTCTGGTAACGAAAAAAGACACAAAATTTCTCCAATTTTTATAGATGAAAGAGGCGGTTATAAAGTACTTGACGACGTAGAAACGTTTACACTTTTCAACGAAAAAAATATTGAGGAATACTACACCAAAAATATTTTAAAAGAGAAAACACCCGAAGAAAAAACTACCGAAGAAATTCTAAAAGATGCTAAAAATCTTCACGAAGATTTAAGAAATTACGGCAGTATTCAAGACAAAGACAAACCGCTTATTGTTTCAGGTATTCTTTTAGCATTACGAGAAATGGAATTCAAAGGTTTCAGTATTGAAAGCCTTACTGGCGATGAAACTACAACCGATGGCGAAAAAATATATGAAGCCATCGAAAAGAATTTAAAAAGAGCCAATGTTGCACCGCAAGTAAAAAAAGACAAACTTTTGAGCCAGTTTTTGGTAATCAAAGACACCAAAGCAATAAACGAAATTAATGAGAACTTAAAGAAAACACCGTTAAAACATTACACGGAATTTCTTTATGAAAACATTTATAAAAACATAAAACACATACATTCTTCCGAAGATTATTTGGGCCGTTTTTACGGAGAATTTATGTCGTATTCTGGCGGTGACGGACAAAATTTAGGAATTGTACTTACACCAAAACACATCACCGAATTATTTTGCGAATTAGCCGAATTGAAACCCACGGATTCCGTTTTTGACCCGTGTTGCGGAACAGCAGGATTTTTAATAGCCGCTATGCACGATATGTTGCAAAAAACCGACAATCCCGAACAAAAACGAAAAATTAGAAAAAACCAATTACACGGTTTAGAATTACAACCGTATATGTTTACTATTTCCACCACAAATATGATTTTGCGTGGAGATGGAAAAAGTAATTTGGAGCAAGAAGATTTTTTAAAACAAAATTCCGCACAATTACAAGAAAGAAGTTGTACTGTTGGAATGATGAATCCACCCTACTCTATGGGAAGCAAAAACAATCCAAGTTTATACGAAATCAATTTCACAGAACACTTACTAAACTCAATTGTTCAAGACGGAAAAGCAATTGTAATTGTTCCACAATCTTCAATGACTGGCAAAACCAAAGAAGAACAAGCCATAAAAGAAAACATATTAAAACATCACACTTTAGAAGGCGTTATAACACTTAACAAAAACACATTTCACGGTGTCGGCACAAATCCTTGTATCGCAATATTCACAACAGGTGTGCCACATTATAAAGACAAAGAAGTCAAATTTATCAACTTTGATAAAGACGGTTTTGAAGTGCAAAAACATCGTGGACTTATAGAAACCATTGAAGCCAAAGACAAGAAACAGCATTTATTAGACGTTTGGTTTAATCGCATTGAAGCAGAAACTAAATTTTGCGTAAAAACAACCATAGAAGCAGAAGACGAATGGTTGCACTCTTTTTATTATTTCAATGACGAAATTCCTATAGAAGCAGATTTCATAAAAACAATAGGAGACTTTCTAACTTTTGAATTCTCTATGATTATGCAGGACAGAGAATATTTGTTTACCAACGAAAAAATAGAATAATGGAATTGACAAATAGAGAATGGAAAGAGTTTTTAATTGGAAATTTATTTAATATTTATTCAACTTCAAGCGGTATCGATAAAAACAAACTTACGGGAGAAACTGGTGAATATCCATACATTACACGTACAGAAAAAAATAATGGTTATGATTTTTTTATTGCTGTTCAACCTAAATATAAAGTAGACAAAGCAAATGTAATTACAATAGGTTTAGACACACAAACCGTATTTTACCAAAAATCAAGGTTTTACACAGGACAAAATATTCAGATTTTAGAATTTGACGAGTTAAATGAATATAATGCTAAATTCATAATTTCTTTACTCAAAATACAAATGACAAAATTTAATTGGGGAGGAAATGGTGCAACTTTAACAAGATTAAGGAAAACAAAAATTATGCTTCCTGTAAATTCAGAAAAAAAAACCTGATTATGCTTTTATGGAGGACTATATGAAGCAAAAGGAAAGTGAGATTTTAAAGAAATATGAGGAACATATTTCTTTAAAAACAGAGAGTTTGAAACAAGAAAAATTAGAATCAGATATTCATTGGAAAACATTTGAACTTGGAAGTATATTTACCATAGAAAATTGCAAATGTTCAAATATTTCACTTTTAAAAAATGGAACAATTCCATATGTTGGTGCTACGAATAGGAATAATGGCGTGCTTAAATTTGTAGATGCTGATAGAAAATTAATTACAAAAGGGAATTGCATTGCGTTTATTTGTGATGGCGAAGGTTCTGTGGGTTATTCAATCTACAAAAATGAAGATTTTGTAGGTTCAACCACTGTAAAAGTGGGCAGAAATAAACACCTAAATAAGTATAATGCTTTTTTTATTACAACCGTTGCTGACACTGTTAGAAGTAAATATAACTTTGGATTTAAAAGAAATGAAACGCATTTAAAAAAGGAAAAAATCCTATTGCCTACAACTTCTAAAGGAGAACCTGACTTTGAATTTATGGAAAACTATACGAAAGGATTAGAATACGAAAAAATAAAACAATACTTAGATTACAAAAAACAGAATATAAACAACTAAATCAAAGCCCAGACTGCCAACAGCAGTAATATGAAAACCGAAAACACATATAGAAAATTAGACGGAGAATTTAAACT
>DYPB01000179.1 GCA_020720185.1 Flavobacterium psychrophilum
TTAAAAAAATAACCCCAGCGATAAAACTTGAGGTTATAAACTAACAAAACATGAAATAAAAACTACAATTTTCTTTCTAAAGGAATATTTAAACCAAAAACTATATTTCTACCTAAATTATTGAAATTCATTGGCTTAAATGCAGATAAATGATCTATATAGCGTTCGTTAAAAATATTATTTGCAGCAATAAACCAGTTAATTTTTTGTTTATAAATACTTACTTCTGAACCCAAATTCAAATTAACCAAATTATAAGCTTCAGAATAGGTTTCTAATTGTCCTAAATTGTCTTGATGTTGAAAATTTGTGTAATTGATTGTAAAATTTGGTCTATTTAAAAAACCTAACTTTTCTTTTTCAAATTTTAATTCGGCAACCCATCTATTTTGTGGAATTTGGGTTAGATAACCTCCATTTTTTAGCTCACCTTTTATCCAAGTGTAGTTGGTATGAATGCCTAACCAAGATATTGGATGGTAATCTAAACTAAATTCTATACCATATAAATTAGCATCGTTTTGAACATATTGCCAAATTTTTCCTCCACTAATTGGAGCATTTGTAGCAGTTTGTACAATATAAATATAATTGCTTACATTGTTATAAAATGGACTAAAATCGAAAACCAAATTTTTTAAATGGTAGTGATAATTAAAATCAAATTGATAATTGCGTTGTGATTCTAAATCCAAATCGCCTCTTTCAAAACGATTTTGGTGAATTCCATTTTGTGATAATTCGGAGATATTGGGACTTCTAAAACCAGAGGCTGCATTTATTTTGAACAAATGATTTTCAAATTTATAAGTAGTTCCGATTGAACCACTAAAACTATCATACTCATTATTAACTGTATATTTAGTTAAACCTGAACTTTGAAATGGTGTTGATTCCATTTTTCTTAAATCATAACGAATACCAGCATATAAGTTAATACTTTCAGTAAGTGTAAAGTCATTTATGGTAAAAATACCTAAATCGTTAACTTTTGCATCTGGCATTGGGTTGCTATTTTTATAAAAATCATTAGCATCGTTTACTATATTTGCTCCGTTAAAACCCACAATCAATTTGTTTTTTTCTTTAGCAATGGTATATTTTGCATTATAAGAAAAAGTTCTTAAATCCATTTCTGCAAATAACATTTCAGGATTTGTATTGGTAATATCGCTTATACCCTGACGAATATTTTTTTGATAACCAAAATCTATATCTAAAATATTATTTTTAATAAAAATTTTATTTTTTAAAGTAAATTGATGGTTTTCAAGTACTTGAAACCAAGCTGTAGGAACTCTATTATTATCTTTTACATACGCAACCGATTTTTGATTGGTTACACCATATTCTGGTAAGGCATAATCATAGTTTAAAACAAAGTTTACAAAAGAACTTCTATAACCTAAATTTGCACCAGCATTTGTTTCTCTAAAACGAGTATTAATAATTTGTTTGTCATTGCTGTCTTTATAATCTTTATGCGTTTTATTGGTAGCGTGCAAACCACCAAACCATTTTTTACCACTAGTTCTTATGTTGATATTATTTACATAACCTTCTGTATTTGAATAATATTGAGAATTTATATTGGCTGAAATAGTATTTTCGGTAGTTGGATTTTCAGGAATTACATTAATAACACCTCCAACAGCATCTGAACCATAAATTAACGAAAATGGTCCTTTAATTACTTCAATTTTTCGTGCTGAAAATTCATCGGAAATAAACGAATGATTGCTCGAAAATTGAAAGTTTTCTGCTTTAATTCCGTTGTTTAAAAATACAATGTTTGTATTGGTTAAACCTCTAATCACAGGTTTTGTAGCAGCTATTCCGTTACTTGAAAAACTCACTCCTGTAACCGAAGACAAATTTTCGGCTAATGAAATTTTGCCAGATTTGAATAATTCATCTTTCTTCAAAGTTTCAATAGCAAAAGGAATTTTTTCTTTATTGCTATTCAAGTTTCCAGTCACTACAATTTCTTCTAATTCAAGAATTTTTTCAGCCAATTCAATTGTTAAATTTTCGCCAGATATAATAATTAACACCTTTGTTTCATAAGCAAAACTATTTATCTCAATGAGCTGTTTCCCTTTTAAAGATGATCTTAAGCTAAAATTTCCTTCGCCGTTAGAAACAACTGTTTTGTTTAAGTTTGGAAAAAAAATGGTGGCGTTTTCAATTGGCTGTTTGGTCTTTGCATCAAATACTTTTCCTTCAAAAGTCTTTTGAGCAAATATAAAACTTGAAAAAAGAACACAATACATTAAAATATTTAGTTTCATTTTGTTCTAAATTAATTATTTTTGGCAAAGATAAAAACAAATGATTATTATTGCAACTAATTTGCATTAAAATGATAAAAAGAAATACAAAATCGAAACAAGCGGTTATTGACTGTTTTAAAAAGCATAAATTTGGTTTAAAACCTGACGATGTAATAAAAGAATTAGATCAATTTGATAAAGTTACTATTTATAGAATTTTGCAAAGTTTTTTAGATGATGGTATCATTCATAAAGTGGTATCAGATGATGGAAGCACTTATTATTTTATTTGTCAATCTTGTAAAGACATTCATTTTCATAATCATTACCATTTTAAATGTTCAAAATGTGAAAAAGTTGAATGTATAAATGAAGAAATTGAAATAAAATTACCATCTAAATATACATTAGAAAACATAAATTTTTGGATTACAGGAATTTGCGGAATTTGTAATAAAAAATAACCTCAAGCTGTAAAACTTGAGGTTATAACAAAAGACAATAGAAAATAAAAATTAATATACTATTTTCAATTTAGAACAGGCACTTAGAGCAAAATCTTTACTTGATCTATCTACCGCTTTTCCTTCTTCTACTTTTTTGGCAACAACAGTAATGTAATATTCTGTGCCTGTTGTTAACTGACTTGTTGGTCGTATCTAACCCGTTCCACCGTCAATATTAATTATCCCAGATTTCTAATGCGTAATTTGGGATAATATAAGTTGTTGTATCTGCAGATAGTTTTCCAAAGTTTTAATAACTTGTATCGTCTAATTTTACCTTTCCACTAAAAGTGCTATATAAGAAGTAGAAATATCCCGCTAACAGTGGCGAACCTATTAATACAATTG
>DYPB01000180.1 GCA_020720185.1 Flavobacterium psychrophilum
CTAACACTTTGTCAACATTTCTTTGGTCATTTGTTTATGTTTCGTTTTTCTATGCAGGCGCCTAACGATTGAGGCTATGTGCAGTAAGGGATTGCTGGCGACTTCCGTGTCTGCCACCACTGAAGTTTGAGCGGGGCAGAATGTTTGAATTACCACTGAAACCCTTATGGCATATAGCCTTTGTTGGCATTTCGTTGTTTATTCTTCTATTTCTTTTTTATCGTTATCATCTAATCTTTCCCCTAATTCTTTTGCATTTAAAGAACTTATTACACTTTTACCAAGTTTCTTTTCCAAATCTTTGCGTGCTTTTCCTGCAACCGAGCCACCTTTTTTTGCAATTTTTTTATTTTCTGAAAGAGTTTCTGGTTTTTCTTTTTTTGATAATTCAGTTGTGGATGTTTCCGCCAACATATTCAAAACTAACTCCAAATTGGTCATATTATCCCTTAGATTCTCTTTCTTCAAATCTTTAAGGTCTTTGTAATCGCGAGTTGTAATTCCTGCCCATGCTTTTGTAATTTCATCAGTCAAAATTGCAAATTCCAACCCTTTTTTAACTCCTCTTTCTTCCCACTCGTCAGTTAATTCTTTTCTGACTTCAATACTCTTCAACCTCTGGTTAATCCAATTTTTAGAATAACCTTTTTTTAAATATGTTTCCATTGCTCGTTCAAAAGCTTTTTCGGGGTCTTCTGTTTCTTCTATTCGTTCGTATCCAACTTTTGCTAACCATAGTTTAAAAGGTTCAGCTTTGGGTGAAGGAATTGACTGTATTAATCTTAATAATTGTTCCGTATCAGCAACATCTGTCTTGTAATATTTCCCATCAGATGATTGCATTTTCAGTTGACTACAATTTGTAGCCAACTCACTACCTTCCTTTTTGAGTCTATTTTTCAGAACACTCCAATACTTTCTCGGATTGGCACTTTCTGTTAAAATAGCAATTATATCAATTATAGAAAAGAACCATTTTTCCTGTACTTTATTCCATTCTACTCGAACTCTCTGGTCTTGAAATAATTTTATTGCAGTTTCTTTTGTCATACTTTCAAATTTTCAATTCCAAAGATAAATAATCATTTTGTTTTTTAAGAAATTTTCATTGGTATAAGAATTTTCATACAATGAAAACTAATGTTTTGCACCTTAACAAAGTGGCGGAAATCGAAGCACAAATGTTCAGTTTTGCACAAAAGTTCAATCGAAGAACTGCTGTGGAATTTAGTATTGAACCCGCCATTTTACCAAACTGCTGTTACCTGCTGTGTTGTTTTTGGTTACACATTTTCTATTACGAATTTAACTATTTTGTCTTTACGTTGTTGGATAAGTTCTTTCGTCCAAGTCGCACTTTCAACCGTCATTTTTTGAATTTCACGTTGTTGTTCCAAATGGTTGTAACTATTGCGTTTGTCGGCAAATGGTTTGTTACCAACTGAACAATTATGCGATTTAGAAAGCAACAAATAATTTCCTAAACAATTGATGTATTGATTTACAAATTCCTCGTCATAACTGTCATAACCTGTTTCTGGATTTTCAGTTTGCGGTGCGATGTGTTCCAATTCTGGTTTTTCAATTTTGTCAAATCGAGTAGGCGAGTAACCGCTTTTGCCTTGTCCTTCCAAATGGTTTTCGTATTTCCAAAGTAGATATTTTGCAGTTGTATGATTTATTCCGCCTTGAATAGAACGCTCCAATTCTTTGTTTCCCCAATATGACCACCACCAATCTTGTGTAGTTTTCATCCAATCAATTCTAACATTAATTGGTGTGATGTCAGGATTTTCAGAAGTGAATTTTTGGTAAACGTCATTAAGTCGTGATGTAATTTCGGCTCGTGTTCCGATTAGTCTGTGTCGCAAAACCATTGTTTCCAACTTGCTACAAAGCAAATTGATTTGATTTATAGGTAAACCAAATTTATATGCTTTGATAATAAAAGGCATTGCAATACCAATTCCGCCAAGTGTTACAAGCGAATGAATTTCTAAATTTTCTCCTTCGTCTTTGCTAAAAAATGTTGTTAGATACTCAAAACTTATAGCAAGTGATTGAGTAAATGACTTAATGAAAGGAATTGGATTTGCTTCCGATAGCAACTTATTTATTTTGTCGATTGCGTTAGTTTCCCAAAGTGAATTGAAATGTACACGAAGTGTGTAAACTAAAACATCATCTTCGTTAATTCTGTATTCGATTGATGAAATTGATTTGTAAATTTCTTCAAATCTGTCTTTGATTTCTTTTATCAGACTTTCTTTTTCTTCGCCACCGTAAAGATGTACATTGAACATAAATTGAGCCTTGATAATTTCCAAATTTGAAGGTTTCTTTCCTCTGTTGTTTTGGAAAATAAACATTTGAATTGCTTCCGATGCGTCTTTTACTGGATGTGTTGTGCAAGATGCGTTTTGAACCGTGTCCAACATTTTCAATAGATACGTTTCGTCTTTGTCGGCAAGTTGTGAAGTGAAAAAGTCAAACGCAATTGCAATACGTTTTGCAGAAACGGTTTTTATTCCATTTCTGTCTTTTTTATTTTGGTCGATTACACAATCTTTGAAAAATCTGTCGTCATAATCAACCGTTTCAAAACGATAAGTTGAGTTTCTTTTGATAATGTCTTCAAATGTTTCTTGTTCGGTTTCGTTTAAAGGTCTGATTTGTTTTAGTCTGCTGAATAATGCCGATAAGAAAATAACAATTGTCGTCATTCGCTGTTGTCCGTCAATTATTCCAAACATTTTCTCATCTTTTTCTTCAAATAGAAAGTGTCCGAAATAGTATTTCGATTTTGTAGAGCTTTTATTATAATCTTCCAAGTCAGATAAAAAAACGTTTGTCTGTTTTGGCGAATTTGCTTTTTCAAGTTCCGTGTCCCAAGAATATGCTCTTTGATATGTCGGCACAAAAATTTTGTTGACTGCTAACATTTGTTTTATAGTTGTAGATGCTTCCATTAATTAAATTTCTAATTAAGGTGGGTTCTAAAAATTGGTTTTTTCATGTTTGATTATAAGAAAATCGCAGAACCCATTTAACGATTTTCAAATATATAAACAAAAGTAGGTGTTTTTTTTGATAACTTATCTAAAAATTTATATTTTTTGA
>DYPB01000181.1 GCA_020720185.1 Flavobacterium psychrophilum
TTAATTTTTTGTCAATTAATCTTACTCGTTCAAAATCAATATTCCTTAATGGATTCGGTATAGAAAAGTAATTTGCAAGATTATTCCAGTCATTATTTTTAATTGAAACAATATTATTCAGATAAAAACTTACCCAACTTTCTCCTAATTTAAAGTTAGGTTCTGTCCTTTCAAGCTTCTGTTGAGATATTTCAACATATTTTTTATCTAATTCAAATCCTATATATTTTCTGCCAAGTCGTTTAGCAGAAATAGCTGTTGTACCAGTTCCAGAGAATGGGTCAAGTATAATATCATTTTCATCAGTGGTCATTAGAATTAATCTATCCATCAAATGAATAGGCAACTGACAAGGATGCGGGTCTCTTTTTGTATTATGTTTTATTCTATGAATGTCTGTCCAAACATCAGATACCAAAGGTCCAAATGGATGTAATAGGTCTTTTTTTCCACCATAATCTTTCCATAAATATCCTTGTTTTCTATCCCGTTTATGTGGATGTCTTAATTCATAAATTTTTGCTCCTTTTGCTTCTTTTGTATAAAATAAAATTCCATAATGTGAAGGTTGTAATGATTTACCCATAGGTGCAGTTGGAGCATCCCAAGATATCCAATGTTTAAAATTTGCATATTTGTTTAAATAAGTTGCATAGTAAGTTAACCATTTTGGTATGTTATGTAAAAAAATAGAACCGGTTGGTTTTGTTACTCTGACCATTTCTGAAATCCATTTTTCACACCAGTCCAAATACTCTTGAAATTCAAGGCTATCTACATAACTTGTGTAATTCTTTTTTAAATTAAATGGGGGGTCAGCAAAAGTAACATCAACAGAATTATCCGGTATGTTTTTGAATAATTCCAAACAGTCGCCTTGCAAGATTTTATTAGTGTATTTGTCTATCATTTTTTGAAAGTTTCGATTAATAATTGTTCAAATCTTTTCATTTCGTCAGTATGAAAAGTAAATACATCTTCGTATGCTGTTACCATTCTTTTAAGGTCTCCCTTACGCACATACCAACCAATACCGTCAACAAAACCTATGAAAATTGCTTTTGGGTAGTGTTCTTTTATTAAAGTATCAATTGAAATTTCAGTTTTAGATTTATCTCCTTGCCCAGACGATGTTGTTGCAAGGAAAGAGCTTTCCGCAATTATCATAGGATTTTTTTTGTTTGGAATTATAAAATCCATTGTTCTCTTATTGTCAGGAGCATTTGCGATAAGTTCACTTAAATCACCAGTTTCAAATGGAATATCAAGCTTGTCTAATATTTCGGCAACAACAGTTTCCGGGTTGTTTCCTTTCATACCGGAATAACTACCTTTTTCCTTATAGCGAATGAGAGTGTCAATTAGTTCAGGAATTTCAAACTTTAACTTGGAAATGCTTAACTTTTTTAATTCAAAGAGTGGGATTGTATTCGTCAAAAAAGGTATTGATGCTCCTTCAAAGAAAATATTAACAAGACCTTTCCTAAAATATTCATTTTTCCGTATATGCTTTAAAATTGTGCTATCAGACCACTCTTTAATATTATCAGGGCTTGATTCATTGTACCATTTTTCTTTATACACAAGTTTGTTTAGTTCAGGATTGTCAACTATCCGAATTATTGTTGTTAATCTCTTTAAGTATTCATTTGAAAAACCTGTTAAAGCCAACAATGCTCTTAGTCCATTCTCCTTATCAGTTAATAACCATTCAAAGATTTCTTTCTTTAAACCTTCTGTTTCAACCTTGTTTTTAACGATTAAGAGAGTCTCTTTTAGTGAATTGATATATCCTTCGTAATTTTCTTCAAACTTTGAGTTGAAAAAATAGAATGTGTTTTTCTGGATTACAGTTAAAAATTTATCGTCAACGCTTTTTGCCATACTATTGTTTTTCAAAAATTAGTACATATTCTTCTTTCATTGTGTTTCTCATTCCTTTGATAGGTTTTAAAATACTTTTTACTAACGGCATATCATATTTCTTTGCTGAATTTATAACGGTTTCTTCCAGTCTGATTCCACCAGTCTGATTGGTATTTGAACCTATTATCATAACGAAATATTTCCCTTTTTTCAGAACCTTAGAAACTTGCAAACAAAATGAATCCATGTCAGCAAAATAGTTTTCGAGTTTTTGAGTTTTTGTTTTTCCTTTAAGTCCAATTAGTCTGTTTTTTAATTTGGTAGTGTCATGTCCTAAAAATTCTAATTGGTCTTTGTCATTCTCAACGTAATCTATTGCAAATGAATATGGGGGAGAAGTTATCACACAATCAACGGAATTGATGTCGAGCTTGATGTTTAAAGCATCCGAATCTGATAAAACATTCAGGTTACCTATTTTATTTTGGTTAAAATAATTATTGGATAAAAATGATTTTACAGTTTCAATATATCTTGGTAAAACTTTATCAAATAATTGTTCATGGTTTAATTTTACAACTCTTTTTGAGTAACCCAAGGCATCTAAAAATGCTAAAAATGCAAGGTTATATATTTTAATTTTATTATTATCTCCAATCTTATTTATTCTATTTAAAACATCACCTTGCTTGAAAAAATCAAACAATTTCTTGTTTTCAATTTTTATTTGTTCTATTAATTTCATATCAATTGTAAGTGCGTCATACTTTGTTTTAATCATGAATTGACAAAAAGGACTAACATCAATTGCCATGGAATTTATGCCCATTAAAGCTGCTTCGACATTTGTTGTACCACTTCCAGCCATTGGGTCTAAAATAGTTTCACCTTTTTGTATGTTTAAAATATTTATTAAACCTTTTATTAATTGTGGATGAAATTTTCCACGATAAGGAAATAAACCATGAGTAGCGTAACCAGTAGAAAATTGTCCTTCTACAAAATATGCTTGTGTTGCTAATGACCTGTCAGCATGAATTTTTTCTGAATTAATTGAATATAATAAGTAGTGATTTGAGAACTTATTGTCAACTGACTTTATATAGGCTGTTCTTTCTAAAAGTTGTTCTCCTGATAAGCTCTTGTACTCTAAATGAGCTAATTCTAATTCAAATAATTCATTAACACTTGGAAAAAGTTCAACCTTGTTTCCAAATGCTTCATTTATAATAGATTCTGTGTTAAAAATATC
>DYPB01000182.1 GCA_020720185.1 Flavobacterium psychrophilum
TACGCAACGATTGAAAAACGAAAACCGAAGATAAAAACCAAATTAAAAATTTATCTTTGTGCAATAATAATAAAATACAAACAATGCTATGTGGAATATAATCAGAAAGTTAATAATTTTTGTAAGAGATGTTTTCAAAACAAATTTAGAAGTTTTTTATGAAGCACTCAAATTAAGTCCAAATGCACAAGGATATGTAAGTGGTTCAATAACTGAATTATTACTAAAAATGAAATTGCAACAAGATTACGGTTTTGAAGTCAAACGTATTCGTGAAAAATGGGAAGGCAAAAAGCATCCACAACATCACGGTGATTTTTACTTTTGTAAACCATCTCAAAATCTATGGTTTGTTATGGAATCTAAGGGCGTAAAATCAAATTCAGAAAAGTGGCATAAATTGTATAATTTTGAAAAACTAAAAAGTTTTTTAATTACTCATGCAGACAAAATTCAATTTGTAAATCAAGAAACAGAAATTGAAACCCAAATTACTGATTGGATAAATCAGAATCTACCAAAATTTCAAAACGAATATAAAACGAACTTATATGATTATGAAGAAGTTCAAAAATATTTTAAGAATCAGCCAAAACGTGAAACAGAAAAATCAAAATCAATTTCTGCATTAAAAGATTTTACACGAGAACAAATTGGTGAATTGATTGATGAACGATTAAATTATGTTATGTCAAAAGTGAAAGTATTAGAAACTCACTTTGTTTCGCAAAAATCAGATAGTAATGACAGAACACAAGCAACACCAAGAAAAGACGAATTTAACATCATTTCAATTGACATTTTTTTACGCTACACAGAACATAAATTTTTATTTGCAAATCCGAAACACCTTGAATCATCGGGTGATGACGCTAACCATTTGCAACAAAACTATATAACGGGATTTGTTTTTTCAGATAAAAACGGCAATCAGATATTTAATTTGTCAGAAGAATGGTACGAAAATTTGAATGATGTTTACGACACCTTAACAAGTGAAGACGCTGTAAATGAAACTGAAATGCAAATTGATAATAGATTTAATCAAATAGAATTTTGAAATAACACATTTGTGTATTAACTTCGCACAAATATGTAAAAATTTATGAACACAACATTAGACCTTATAAAAGAGGATAATATCCTCAAACGTTTTGAAGAGATACACAACCTCATCTATGCCAACGACGGGCTATCAACCCAAGAAGTGCTTGATGAAATGATTAAAATTTTATTTATAAAGTTTTACGATGAAACTCATCAATGCGGACAATTTAAAATAAATCAACAAGAGTTTTCAAAAATTCAAGCAGGACAAAATATTACTGAATTTTCAGAGAAAATTAATGATTTATTTGTTAAAACACAACAAAATTTTGAAGATTTATTTGAAAGCAATGAAAGAATAAGATTGTCCCCTATTTCGCTTGCAAGTACAATAAGTAAATTGCAAAACATTGATTTTCAAAACTCAACAGATGATGCAAAAGGTCTTGCATTTCAAAAATTTCTTAACCGACAAGATAAAGGCGATAGAGGTCAGTTTTTCACACCCGAACCAATAATTAACTTTTGTGTGGACATAATACAACCCACACCCGAAGAAAAAATAATTGACCCTGCATGTGGAAGTGGCGGTTTTTTGTTTTCTAATTATCAATATATTATAAATCATTATCCACAAGTAGATAAATCAAAATATGTTTCTGAAAAAATTTTTGGACTTGACATAAATAAAAGAATTGCCAAAATAGCAGAAATGAAATTTTTGTTAGATAGCAATTCACAGCCAAACATAGTTTGTCAAAATGGTTTGCTTGATTTAGATGAATTAAAATTGCATTTTAATAATAAAGCACTTGTAAATACTTTTGATATAGTTTTAGCAAATCCACCATTCGGAACTGCCGGAAAAATATCACAAACCAATGTTCTATCTAAATTTGATTTGGGCTACAAATGGTTACAGCCTAAAAACGAAACTGATTTTTATAAAACCAAACAATTACAAAATGCACAAGTTCCTGAAATTTTGTTTATAGAACGTTGTTTGCATTTTTTAAAAGAAGGAGGACGTTTAGGAATTGTTTTACCAAACGGACATTTTGAAAATCCATCATTAGATTATTTACGATATTACATTAAAAATAAAGCAAGAATTTTAGCAGTTGTAAATATTCCACAAGAAACGTTTATTCCTTATGGTACAGGCATAAAAGCATCGTTACTATTTTTGCAAAAAGAAACATTGATTGATAAAAATAAACCTATTTTTTTTGGAAAAGTTTTTAAATTAGGTTACCAAGGAAATAAAAACGGAACGCCAATTTATAAAAAAGATAAAAATGGACAATATATTCGTGATAATCAAAGTAATTATGTAATTGATGAAGATTTTACGAATGTAGTTGATGATTATAAAAATTTTCAACAAAATAATGAAATACTTACAGAAAATTCATATACAATACCTTACAGTTCATTGAATGGTAGATTTGATTATGATTTTTATTCACCTAAAACAAGATTTTTACTAAATGATTTGCAAGACAAAAAAGCAGTTAAATTATCTGAAATTTGCGAAATTGTAAAAATAAAAAGTTCAAAATTATCTAATTCCTTAGAATTTGTTGAATACGTTGAATTATCGGATATTAACACTAATTCATTTGAAATAATAAACTCTACAAATTTTCAAGTTCGAGATTTACCAAGCCGTGCAAGTTACGAAATAAAAGAAGATGATATAATTACTGCAATTGCAGGTAATTCGGTAGGAACACGAAAACACGCAACAGCATTAGTAACAAGTGATTTTAACGGTTTTATTTGTACAAATGGATTTCGAGTTTTACGAAATTTTAAAATAGATAAATATTATTTGCTATATTATTTACGAAGTGATTTATTTTTGAAACAAATGTTTATGTATCGTACAGGAGCAGCAATTCCAAATGTAAATGATAATGACTTAAAAAATATTTTAATATATTTGCCAAACGAGGATAAACTGAAAGAAATTAGCGAACGAGTAAAAAAATCATTTGAATATCGCAAATTGGCAAAAATGGAAATGGAAACAATTGAAATATAATAAGATAAATAAAAAA
>DYPB01000035.1 GCA_020720185.1 Flavobacterium psychrophilum
CTTAATTTTAAAATCATTTTTATGTTAGATATTGAAAGTTTAGAACAACAATTTAATGAAAGAATTGCTCGGGACGAAAAAATTGAGCCAAAAGACTGGATGCCAGAAAAATACAGGCAAACCCACATTAGGCAAATATCGCAACATGCTCATTCTGAAATTGTAGGAATGTTGCCCGAAGGAAATTGGATAACTCGTGCACCATCGTTGCGTAGGAAGGTTTCTTTACTGGCAAAGGTTCAGGACGAGGCTGGACATGGATTGTACTTGTATTCTGCTTGCGAAACTCTTGGAGTTTCAAGAGATGAATTATATGACCAACTGCATTCAGGTAAGGCAAAATATAGCAGTATTTTTAATTATCCAACCCTAACTTGGGCAGATATGGGAGCTATCGGTTGGCTGGTTGATGGAGCGGCAATTATCAATCAAGTACCTTTAACGGCAACTTCATTTGGACCGTATGCCCGAGCAATGGTGCGGGTTTGCAAGGAGGAAAGTTTTCATCAACGGCAGGGTTTTGATATTATGATGACCTTGGCAAATGGTTCTGTAGAGCAAAAAGCGATGGCACAAGACGCATTAAATCGTTGGTGGTGGCCGTCGTTAATGATGTTGGGTCCAACCGATGCCGAATCTGTCCACACCGAGCAATCGATGAAATGGAAATTGAAACGAAAAACAAATGATGAACTGCGTCAACAATTTGTAGATCAAACAGTTCCACAGGCAGAAATGATTGGTTTAAGCATTCCTGACCCAAAATTAAAATGGAACTCGGCTGAAAAAAAATATGATTTCGGCGAGATGGATTGGGATGAGTTTTGGCAGGTTGTAAAAGGTTTTGGCCCTTGCAATAAAATTAGAATAAATGCAAGAGTAAACGCTTGGAATAACGGAAAATGGGTAAGAGATGGGGCAGTCGCTCATGCTGAAAAAAATAATAAATAGTGTAGGTTGATGGCTTATAGTTTTTAACCAACAATTGACAACCAACAACTTTTAAAATATGAAAAACTGGACTTTATACGAAGTATTTATTAGATCAAAAAACGGATTAGAACACCGTCATTGCGGAAGCTTGCACGCTGCTGACGCTACAATGGCGTTGGAAAACGCACGAGATGTTTATACCCGAAGAATGGAGGGTGTGAGTATTTGGGTAGTCCAGTCGGGTCATATTACCGCCTCGAATCCAGAGCATAATGCAGAAATGTTTGAACCTGCAAACGACAAAGTGTATCGGCATCCAACTTTTTATGAGTTGCCTGATGAGTTGAAGCACATGTAACCATAGTTTTTAGTCGTTAGTTATTAATTTTAGTCATAAGTTTTGACTGCTTTATAAAACTAACAACTAATAACTAATAACTAACAACTTATGACTAAAAACATAATACAATATATTTTAACAATTGCCGACAACACCTTAATTCTCGGGCAACGATTGGGCGAATTGTGTGGACACGGTCCAAGTTTGGAAACCGATATTGCCATGACAAACATTGCACTCGATTTGTTGGGACAAACAAGGTCGTATTATCAATATGTCGCAGAATTATTTGATGATGAAACGATTACAGAAGATACAATTGCTTTTTTAAGAAACGAACGAGAATATCGAAATGTGCTTTTGGTAGAACAACCGAATACCGATTTTGCCTATTCGATAACTCGGCAATTTTTGTTTGATGTTTTTCATCATTTATTATTGACAAATTTGCAAAATTCGGAAGACAAAACCCTGAAAGCCATTGCCAATAAAAGCATAAAAGAAGTAACTTATCATTTACGGTTTTCGACAGATTGGATGATTAGATTAGGAGATGGAACGACAGAAAGTAAACAAAAAATGCAAACCGCCATCAATGATTTATGGACTTTTACGGATGAATTATTTCACGAAACAGAAACTGACAAACAAATGATTGAGGCTAAAATTGGTGTAAATTTATCTCAATTAAAATTGATTTATTATAATAAAATAAACGAAATATTGGCTACTGCGACACTCCAAACTCCAGAAATGATTTATTTCCAAAAAGGTGGAAAAGATGGAGTTCATTCCGAACACATGGGCTATATTTTAGCAGATATGCAGTATATGCAAAGAAGTTTTCCTAATATGAATTGGTAGTTTTTTCCATTAAATAATGATAACCCAAAAAATAAAGTTAATTCTTGCATCAGTTTCCGACCCCGAAATTCCAGTTTTGTCCATTATGGAAATGGGCGTGGTTCGTGGTTTTAAAATGATTGATAATGTAGTAGAAGTTACGATAACACCAACATATAGTGGCTGTCCTGCAATGGATGTTATTGGCGATGATATAAAAATTGCTTTGAAAAAAGAAGGTTTTGAATCAAAAATAAAATTAATTTTATCTCCTGCTTGGACAACCGATTGGATTACCGAAAAAGGCAAATTTGAACTAGAAAAATACGGAATTGCTCCCCCATTATCAGAAACTGCCGATAAAGAAGTATTGTTGGGTAATAAAAAATTAGTCAAATGTCCACAATGCAAATCCTTGAATACCAAAATGGTAAGTCAATTTGGATCTACGGCTTGCAAAGCTTTTTTTCAATGTGAAGATTGCTTGGAGCCGTTTGATTATTTTAAATGTTTAAAATAGTCGAAAGTTAAAAAGTCAAAAAACATTTATAAAATGAGTAGTATAGTCTTAAAAATAGAAAACCAAGTTGGGTTTATAACCCTAAACCGCCCCGATGTATTCAATAGTTTCAATCGTGAAATGGCTTTTTTGATGCAAGAAACACTAGATATTTGTGCTAATGACAACAATGTTCGAGCTATTGTAATCACAGGAAAAGGCAAAGCATTTTGTGCTGGACAAGACATTGGTGAGATTACAAATCCTGAATTAAATCCAGGTTTCAGAAAAATTTTGGACGATCATTATAACCCAATTATAATGAAAATCCGAACGATAGAAAAACCGATAATTGGTGCAATAAATGGCGTTGCTGCTGGGGCTGGAGCTAATATTGCATTAGCTTGTGATATTGTTATAGCATCAGAAAATGGGAGTTTTATTCAAGCTTTTTCAAAAATCGGATTGATACCAGACAGTGCTGGAACATTCTTTTTACCACGATTAATTGGTTTGCAAAAGGCGACAGCATTAATGATGTTGGGCGAGAAAGTTTCGGCAACTGATGCTGAAAAAATGGGAATGATTTTCAAGGTTTTTTCAGCAGAATCTTTTGAAGATGAGGTAAACAAAATGGCAATAACATTAGCAAATTTACCTACAAAAGCATTGGGTTTAACAAAAAAATTACTGAACCAATCGATGATAAATAATTTAGAACAGCAACTACAATTAGAATCCGATTTGCAGATAGAATCTTCAGAATCAAACGATTATCGTGAAGGAGTTGCGGCATTTGTCGAAAAAAGAAAGCCAATTTTTACAGGAAATTAAATTTTTCCCTCCCATTCATTATAAAATTGATTTAAAAACAATTCCATAAAATCATGACGGTTTTGTGCTATTTTTTTGCCTGTTTGGGTGTTCATTTTATCTTTTAGTAACAATAATTTTTCATAAAAATGATTAATTGTTGGTGCCGATGATTTTTTATATTCCTCTTTACTCATCGATAGGTTTGGAGCAATATTTGGATCATAAATTTGTCTGTTTTTAAAGCCTCCATAATTAAAAGTTCGTGCAATACCAACAGCTCCGATAGCATCCAATCGGTCGGCATCCTGAACAATTTGCAACTCTATTGAATTAAATTTTTGTTCAAAATTACCGCCTTTGAACGATATGTTTTCAATTATTTTCACAATATGATTGATAGTTTCTTCTTCTACTTTTTCATTTTCAAGAAAATTTCGAGCTGTTTTTGGACCAATAGTTTCATCGCCATTATTAAACTTACTATCGGCAATATCGTGCAATAATGCTGCCAGTTTTACTACTTTTTTATCACAAATTTCGTTTTCAGCAATTAAAATTGTGTTGTTATAAACTCGTTCGATATGAAACCAATCGTGACCAGATTCTATATTTTGGAGTTTTTCTTTTACAAATTTTTTTGTTTTTTCGAAGATATTCATATTTATTACTTCTCTAAAATATGTAAATATTCTGTCGTACTACTTGCAATATGATTTCTATTTTCTGTTTTGTCAGCTTTAAATCTTTGATAATCAGTTGTTGCTAAATCATACTTACCATATTTACTCATTATGATTTTTATTTCCTCTGCGGTCATCAAGCCTTCATTATTATAACTTAAAAAAGTGTATTGAAAATTGGCATTTTTTATTAAATCTTCAAACGATTTTTTGACTGTGGTTTTACTGCAATAATTAGATTTATTATATTCTGGCAAACCTGTTTTTCCTTTTGGTGTAAATGTATTATATCGTGCTATAGTATTCAATAAGTGATAGTTAGATCCATATTGCCTAGCATTATAAGGCGGGTCTAAATACAAAATGTCACCTTGTATTTTTTTTATTAAAATGTTGCTATCCTCATTATAAACCTCGTGTTCGTTATCATTTAATTGAAAAAGTGCAGGTTCTAAAATAAGGTTTTTCTGTGCCGATTTTTTAATATGTTTTAAATATGCACCATAAACAGATGCTGTATTTGCCACCTTATCAGCACTTTCTAATAAAGATGCTAACAAAAAGTAATAAATTTTATCATTTATTTTATTTTCGTTTTTCCAAACTTCGATTTTTTGTCTAATGGCATCTATTTTTTTTCCATTATTTTCTGAAAAATATTGTCTTTGTTTTGCACCATTTTCGCAATATTCATTAAACACAAATCCTTCAACTCCATCTAATAAATTTAACTCTTCAATAAATGAATAATAATCAAGCGGTTCGTGATTTTCTATATAATTTTTGTTTAAAACAAAACTATAATACTCTAAATCATTGCTAATTACTTTTTTCACATTTTTTTTAAAAGTTCGACCGACAATTCCTGTTCCTGCAAAAATATCACAGAACGATTTTTGTGTCAAATCATCTCCAACTACTGTATTAACAGCAGTTGTGATAAATGATGATAGTTTTTGTTTTGAGCCTATGTAGTTCATAATTTAAAAGCCGTAGATTAATTTAAAATCCTCTGCGGTTATTTCTCTAATATTGTATTGTTTGTAGAATTTTTTGTGTGAATATGCTTTCTTAAATTTTGTGTCAAAAAAAGTATCATCATCAAAGTTTTTTATAATTTTTAGTGTTTCGTTGTCATATTTTTTATTCCCATCTTCCCTAACTAATGCGACGGTTGTAATACTATTGTTAGGAAATTTTGTGTCTAATAATTTAAAAATATTACAAAAAAGTTCGTTTCCATAAATGTAACTCATAATTTATTTGTTTTAGATTTTTCTATTATTTCTAATGGGCTAACACCCAAAAAATCTGCCAATTCATTAATATTACTTTTTATGGGATCAAATTTATCAGAAAGAATATTTGATAATTGATTTTTTGAAATGCCAAGTAAAGTTGCTAATTCGCTTTGCGATTTTATTTTTTTCTTTGCCATTAGCTCCAAAATTTTAAACTTGTTTATTTTCATAGCAAAACTAAATCAATTATTTTTAATATACAAATATTTTATTAACTTTATTAAATTATTTTATTAACAATTTTATTTAAATCTTCTCTCCATTTATACGGGTCGTACCAAAAACAACCTTTGCAGCCGTTTTCATCAAATTCATCTTCTCCATTCCAATTTTCATCTCCTTCACTCCAATAATATATTCCTGGAAAATTTCCTCGTTTGTTTGTTTTTACACATCTTTCACAATTTCTTGATTTTAAAAGATTATTTGAACGAGTTAATAAAATGAATTTCTCTTTTATTTCATTTTCTGAAATAGTTTCACTGTATTTTTCTTCATTTTTATTCCATCTTATTTGAGGAAATTTATGGTCAATTTCTAATTCTTTTGATGGCATTTCTCTAATAAATAAAGCCTCTTCGCATTTATAAACTCCTTTTACTTTTAAAGCTAATTTTTGAGAAATTCCCGAACGAGATTTTGTTTCTTTAAGAATTGTCAATGATTTTAATTTTCTATGAACTGTTTTATTGTTACAAATACTACAAACTATATTTTTATAAAAATTATCGTTTTCATCGGTATCAATTTGAATACCATTTTGTCGCCAAACTTGCCAAGTTTTTGCTTGTCCAGATTTCAATTCGCATTTTGTACAATGCCATTGCAAATCTTTTAAAATTTCCCAGTCGTGAAATGATGTTGTTTTTGGGTTAAATGGATTCATAAATTATTGATAATTAATATTTTAATACTCTTTTTTAAATACAAATATATACTCGTGCTTGAAAATAAAATAATCACTATTCAAAGCCCGATAAGTCCATATTCCGTTCATTCCTAATTTTCCTTTGTTGCCTTCAATGTTTTTTACTACAACGCCTTTTAGTTTAGTTCTAAAATTTCGTTTCACAGCATCCATTAAATAAAATGAAAGTGGAATTACTTCACCATTTTTATAAACATCGCCAATAACTATGGTAAAGTAACGGTCTTTTGATAAATATTTTATAGTATTGTTGCAAACTTTTATAAATTGTTTTACAAATGTATTCAAATCACCAATTTTTGACAAATCATTTTCATTATCCGTAAATTTCACAATGTCTAAATAAGGCGGGTGCATAATTATAAAATCAACTTTACTTTTGTTTATTTTTTCAAAACTTTTTCTAATTGAATTTTCCACTTCGGTTTCGTTGGTAACATCACATAGTTCGATATTAAAATTGTTTAAAAATTGATTATCTGCCATTTGATTGTTTACATATTCTATCATTTTAAGATTTATGTCCAGTCCTATAAAATTTCGTTTTAGTGTTTCGCATTCGTATAAAGTTGTTCCACTACCCAAAAAAACATCTAAAACAGTGTCATTTTCATTAGTAAATCGTTGTATTAATTGTCTTGGAATTTGTGGTATAAAATTTCCGTGATACACATTTTTGTGCTTACCAGATTTATCCCGTTCATTGATAATCCATAACGAATTGACATCAATTTCAAGATTTTTCCAGTCTGCAATGTTTAAATCATTGAATTTCATAATTAAAACTGCATTTCTGGAATTTCTCCATCTATTATCAAATTGGCTTCCGTTGATGCTATAATATGCTCGACAGAAACCGTTGGTGCTAGTTCTAACAATTTAAAACCCAAAGGAGTTACTTCCAAAACCGCTAATTCTGTTACTACTTTTTTTACGCAGGCAAAGCCTGTTAATGGCAAACTGTATTTTTTTAGAATTTTACTATCGCCAGCTTTATTAACATGCATCATAGCAACAATAATATTCTCTGCAGATGCTACTAAATTCATCGCACCGCCCATGCCTTTAACCATTTTATTAGGAATTTTCCAGTTGGCAATATCGTGCAATAATGCTGCCAGTTTTACTACTTTTTTATCACAAATTTCGTTTTCAGCAATTAAAATTGTGTTGTTATAAACTCGTTCGATATGAAACCAATCGTGACCAGATTCTATATTTTGGAGTTTTTCTTTTACAAATTTTTTTGTTTTTTCGAAGATAGACATCGTTTTTTTAAATTAACTGAAGATTATGATAGGTGATTTTTAAAAATTAATTACTTTTCGGATAGTTTTAAAAACTATATTTTTACGGGTTCAACCCATTTAAATAAATAACTTTCGGCAGGAATTACTAATCTTTCTGAAATTTTTGCCATTCGTGTTGGAAGTTTCATTAAGTATTCTCTGGCTTTTTCGGCCTCATCCGTAAGTCCTTTTAAGTTTGAAATATCCCATTTATCAATTAATTTCTGCATAATATCTACATAATCATTTGCAGTATAAACTCCTAATCGTTGTGCCGAATCAGAAAAATTAGCAAATGCAGTACCTATTTTTTCTCCTGATTCTCTTAAAAAATGAGCAGGCATTACAATTTTTTGTTTCATCATATAACTAAATGCCAAAAGCATTTCAGACGGATCTACTTTAAAAATTTCGCTTACGAATCCTGAATAAGCATGATGATGACGCATTTCATCTCCAGCTATCATTTTGCACATTTTTGATAGCTTATGGTCTCCAAATTTTTTTGCAATTTGAGAAACTCTATTGTGCGAAATATAGGTTGCTAATTCCTGAAAACTGGTGTAAACAAAGTTTTTATATGGGTCTCTTCCCGTGCCAATATCAAAACCATCGGCAATAAGATGCTGGGTTGTAATTTCAATTTCACGCATATTTACCCTACCCGATAGGTACAAATATTTATTCAAAACATCTCCATGACGATTCTCTTCGGCAGTCCAGTTTCGCATCCATTTACTCCATCCGTTTTTCTCTTCTTTTCCAACGCCATCTACACTCATAAGCCATGTTTCATAGGTTGGCAACGCCTCTTCGGTTATGGTATCGCCTACCATGGCTACCCAAAAATCGTACGGCAAATCTTTGGCAATTTCTCGTAATTCTGTTACTTCTTCCATGAAATTATCAGATTCTGGATTAGGCAAAAAATCGGTTGGTTGCCATATTTTTTCAATCGGAATTAAGAAATTTTCGACAAAACTGTCAATTTTACTTTCCAAAGAACGCATTACTTCTAGTCGAATGTTGTGTGTGGACATATTTTTAGATTAATTAGATTTTTTGATTTATTAGAAAATTAGATGGTTGATTTTTTTATCCTAAAATCTAACAATCCAAGCAGATTAATAATTTATTGAATTAACTATTTGATTTTCTGTTTTTTGAATAATTTCATCGATTGAAAATTTAATTACTTCAATTGGTTTATGAATGACAAATTTAACACAATTTCCCAAACCGAGTGGGAAAAATCCATATTTATTTATTTTCCAAGAATTATTTATAGTTATTGGCACCACAAATGCCGATGGTGCGTTTTTACATAAAAGTTTTAATCCCGTGCTTGCAAATTCTTTCGGTTTTCCGTTTTTACTTCGAGTTCCTTCGGGAAAGATAACAGCACTTCGCTTGTTTTTTTCTATATACTTACCTAATTCTGTGATAGTTGGAATGGCTTGCTTTGAATCTTTTCTGTCAATTAAAACCGAGCCACCGTTTCGTAAATTGTAGGATACTGATGGTATTCCTTTTCCTAATTCAGTCTTTGAAACAAATTTTGGATGCCATTTTCGTAAAAACCATATAATTCCTATAATATCATACAAACTTTGATGATTGGCTACAAAAATTATCGGTACACCCGTTGGTATATTTTCTCGACCACTAATTTTGTAAGTTGTTCCTAATAAATGACCTACCCGAAGTAGAAAAAAATTTAGATAATCGACACTTTTTTTATGAGCATTGTACCCAAAAACATTAAAACAAATCCATTGAATGGGATGAAAAATAAGTAAAAACAAAATAAAAATTGTTAATGCTATTGCTGATATTGGATAGGAAATGATTTTTTGCATCTTGCAAAAGTAAAAAAAATCATTTAAAAAATTATCCCAAAACACTTAAAACATTATTATCTTTGCAAATTATTCTTTAATTTAATGAAGCAAATGATTAACATCGTTCTTTTTGGCAAACCTGGTGCTGGCAAAGGTACACAGGCAGAATTTTTGAAAACAAAATACAATTTAACCCATCTTTCGACTGGTGATATTTTTCGATTTAATATCAAAAATGAAACCGATTTGGGCAAACTTGCCAAAACTTTTATGGACAAGGGCAATCTTGTGCCCGATGAAGTTACTACAAAAATGCTAATTGATGCTATTGAAAACACCAAAAACACAGCTGGTTTTTTGTTTGATGGCTATCCTCGAACGCTCCCACAGTCATTAGTATTAGACGAATATTTTGCATCAAAAAATGATGAAATTACCGCCACAGTTTCTCTTGAAGCCGATGATGAAATTCTTATAAAACGATTACTCGAACGAGGCAAAACCAGTGGCAGACCAGACGACCAAGACGAAGAAAAAATTCGCAACAGATATGACGAATACAACAAAAAAACAGCACCGTTAATGGATTATTACAAAAAGCAAAATAAGTTCCATTCCGTAAATGGCATTGGAACTATTGAAGAAATCACCGAAAGGTTGAGTGGCGTAATTGATAGTTTAAAAGGTTTAGATAGTTTAGAAAACTCAAACTAAACCTTAATTATCCTATTAACCTTTAAAAAAAATGGAAATACTCATAATTCTCTTATTAATTCTCCTAAACGGTGTTTTCTCGATGTCAGAAATTGCATTAATTTCTGCTCGAAAAAACCGTTTGGAAACTGCTGCAAAAAAAGGCAGTAAAAAAGCCCAAGCAGCTTTAGATTTGGCAAATTCGCCCAATAAATTATTATCAACAGTACAAATCGGAATTACCTTAATTGGCATTTTAACTGGTATATTTTCAGGTGCAAAAATAACTACTGATGTTAAATTATTTGTTGATGGTTTTGAAACACTTAAACCCTATGCAGACTCACTTTCGGTTGGAATTGTGGTGGTTATTTTAACCTTTTTCTCTTTGGTTTTAGGAGAATTATTACCAAAAAGAATAGGACTTAATTATCCTGAAGCAATTGCCAAAACTATGGCAATTCCGATGAAAACCGTTGCAACAATAACCGCTCCGTTTATTTGGTTATTAACCACAACAACCGAATTTTTATTAAAAATATTACAAATAAAACCTACGGCAGACGGCAAAGTTACCGAAGAGGAAATCAAAGCCATAATCAAAGAAGGAACAGACCACGGCGAAGTTCAAGAAATTGAACAAGATATTCTGGAACGGGTTTTTCATATTGGCGATCGCAAAGTAAATTCGTTGATGACACATCGAAATTCGGTAATTTTCATACCTTTAAACTCTACCAAAAAACAAGTTAAAGAGTTGATGTTAAAAGAATTACATTCGGTATATCCCATTTTTGGAGATAGTTTTAATGAAATTGTAGGCGTAGTTAATCTTAAAAATATCTTCTCAAATATTGATAACGACAATTTTAGTTTAACTACAATTATGACCGAAGCCCCTTATTTAATGGAACAAACGACGGCATATACGGCATTAGAAAATTTCAAAAAAAGTGGCATCCATTATGCTTTTGTTTCTGATGAATATGGTGATTTTCAAGGAATTATAACCTTAAATGATATTTTAGAAGCCTTAGTTGGCGACGCATCTGATTTTTATAAAGATGATTTTCAACTGACCGAAAGAGAAGATGGCAGTTGGTTAGTTGATGGGCATTATTCGTTACACGATTTCTTAACCTATTTTGAATTAGACGAATTGATAAATGATTATGAAGTAACTACAGTTAGTGGATTGATAATGACCGAATTAGCTCATATTCCAAAACAAGGCGAAAAACTAATTTGGCATAAATATGAGCTAGAAGTAATGGATATGGATGGGGTTAAAATTGATAAGGTGCTTGTAAAAAGTTTGAATGTTTAGAAAAGTAGAAATATAAAAATTTTTGAAAATAAGAGAAATATAAATTTAATATACTTTATTGGTCATTAATTAAAAATGATTTATAGTTATCAATTGAGTCAATAAATTAGTATTTTTAGAGTTGTCCTTAAAACAATTTTTATTTCTATTATAGGTTTTAAATTCTACAACTTTTATAAATCAAACCTATAATTTTACAAATATTAAATTATAAACTATAAAGTTGTTTTACTTTTGACTAACGACTTAAAAAAAATGACAGAAGATTTGAAATTAAAAGGAGGACAGCCAGTGGCTGTCAGGTATCAAATCTAAAAAACGAAAAGAAATTATGACGGAAGGCAATTTTGTAGATTATGTAAAAATATTTGTATCGTCTGGAAAAGGCGGTAAAGGTTCGACACACCTACATAGAGAAAAATTTATAGAAAAAGGCGGTCCTGATGGTGGTGATGGCGGCAGGGGTGGACATGTTTACCTTGTTGGCAACAAAAGTTTATGGACATTATTTCATCTTAAATTTGCCCGACACATAAAAGCAGGACACGGTGGCGACGGTGGTGGCGACCGAAGTACAGGTGCCGATGGCGAAGATAAATTTATCGAAGTACCGCTGGGAACAGTCGTTCGGGATAAAGAAACCGATGAAATTTTGTTTGAAATTACCGAAGACGGTGAAAAGCAAATTCTTTCCCGCGGAGGCAAGGGTGGGCTGGGCAACTGGCATTTCCGTTCCTCAACCAATCAAACACCACGCTACTCGCAACCTGGTTTGCCAGGTATTGAAATGGATGTAATTTTAGAACTAAAAGTCCTTGCCGATGTTGGTTTAGTAGGTTTTCCAAATGCAGGAAAATCAACTTTATTGTCGGTTTTAACTTCGGCAAAACCAAAAATTGCAGATTATCCATTTACAACCTTAAAACCAAATTTAGGAATTGTTGCCTATCGTGATTTTCAATCATTTATAATTGCCGATATACCAGGTATTATAGAAGGTGCTGCCGAAGGTAAAGGACTTGGACATTACTTTTTAAGACACATTGAACGAAACTCAACACTGCTATTTCTTGTCCCCGTTGATACTCCAGATATTAAAGGAGAATATGATATTTTAGTCAATGAATTGACAAAATACAATCCCGAAATGCTTGATAAAGAGCGAGTTGTAGTAATATCAAAATGTGATATGTTAGATGAGGAATTGAAAGCCGAACTTAAAATACAGTTAGACACAGCATTTAAAAACATTCCTTATCTATTCATATCATCAGTAGCACAGCAAGGGCTTACTGAACTGAAAGACAAATTATGGAATATGCTAAATGTTTGATTAAATTTATAGAAAAATGGAAACCGTTCAATCTGTAAAACAGCGATTTGAAATTATTGGGAACGACCCAAAACTTAACCGTGCTTTAGAAAAAGCAATTCAAGTTGCACCTACCGATATTTCTGTTTTAGTAATAGGAGAGAGTGGGGTAGGTAAAGAAAATATTCCCAGAATTATACACTCACTTTCACATAGAAAACACAATAAATATATTGCTGTAAACTGCGGGGCAATTCCAGAAGGAACTATTGATAGTGAACTATTTGGACACGAAAAAGGATCGTTTACAGGAGCAACAGGAACTCGTGAAGGGTATTTTGAAGTAGCAAATAGCGGTACCATTTTTCTTGATGAAGTAGGAGAACTACCGCTAACAACCCAAGTTAGATTATTGCGGGTTCTAGAAAATGGAGAATTTATAAAAGTAGGTTCCAGCCAAGTGCAAAAAACAAATGTAAGAATTGTAGCTGCTACAAATGTGAATTTATTTGATGCAATAAAAAACGGAAAATTCCGAGAAGATTTATACTACCGATTAAGTACTGTTGATATTTTATTACCACCTTTAAGAGATAGAAAAGAAGATATTCATCTGTTATTCAGAAAATTTGCATCGGATTTTGCACATAAATATAAAATGCCTTCAGTAAAATTAAACCCAAATGCAGTTGATGTTTTATTAAAATACAGATGGTCCGGAAATATTCGTCAATTAAGAAATATGGCCGAACAAATTTCAGTTCTCGAAACCAATAGAGAGGTAACGGCTCAAACATTATTAGGTTATTTGCCACAAGAAGGCAATAATTTACCCTCAATAATGGGAGGAAAAAAAGTAGAAAACGATTTTAGTACCGAAAGAGACATCTTATACAAAGTACTTTTTGATATGAAAAGTGACTTGCACGATTTGAAAAAATTAACCTTAGAACTCATGAAAAATGGGTCGGCAAAAGTGCAAGAAATTAACCATAATTTGATTCAAAAAATATACGGATCAAAAGAAACTGAAAGCGAAATAATATTTGAAGAAAACCCTACAAACACTGTTGTAAATCATCAGAAAAATAATGAAATTTCTAATTTTGACGACGAAGATGACGATTTTCAAATAGCTGAAACGGTAGAAGAAGAGGAAGAAACACTAAAACTAGAAAAAAGAGAACTCGAAACTATCAAAAAATCATTAGAAAAAAATAAAGGAAAACGAAAAATTGCTGCCGATGAATTAGGCATTTCAGAAAGAACTTTGTACAGAAAAATTAAGCAATACGACCTTTAAAAATCATAAATTATGAACTATAAATTAACTCATTCAATAAAACTATTTACATTATTATCAGTTGCATTTATTTTTAGCAGTTGTAGTATTTATAATTTTACAGGAACAGGAAAAATTGATGCTAAAACCTTTCAGGTTAATAATTTTCAAAATAATGCACAACTAATTGAACCTGGAATTGATAGAACAGTTACTCAAAAATTACAAAATTTGATAATGAATCAAACCAATTTGAATTTAACAAATTCTGACGGAGATTTGCTTTATGAAGGAGAAATAACCGATTACAGAATTGCTCCAATGGCTGCATCGGCAGATCAAACTGCTGCACAAAACAGATTATCAATTACTGTAAAAATTAAGTTTAGTAATAAAAATAAAGAAACTGATAACTTTGAAAAATCGTTTTCGTTTTTTAAAGATTATCCTGGAAACCAAATACTTACAGGAAGTGATTTAAAAGAAGCAATCGACTTCATTTTTGAACAAATTACACAAGATATTTTTAACGACTCGTTAGCAAAATGGTAAAAATTATTACGGAATCGTTGTAGAAAGGTTTATATTTACCATCAAATTAATAAGAAAAATGGACACAAAAATATTGATTATCGGTGCTTGCGGACAAATAGGAACAGAATTAACACATAAGTTACGAGCCATTTATGGCAACGAAAATGTTATTGCATCGGATATTAGAAAACTAAATAATAAAGTTGTAAATACAGGAATATTTGAAGTAATTAACGCTTTGGATTATAACCAAATAGAACATTTAGTTGAGCAATATAAAATTACAGATGTTTATTTAATGGCAGCATTATTATCTGCCACAGCCGAAAAAAATCCAGCATTTGCTTGGGATTTGAATATGAATTCTCTCTTTCATGTTTTAAATTTAGCAAAAGCCAAAAAAATAAAAAAGATATTTTGGCCTTCGAGTATTGCCGTTTTTGGAACCACAACCCCAAAAGAAAACACCCCTCAATATACCATTATGGAACCCAGCACCGTATATGGAATTAGCAAACAAGCAGGCGAAAGATGGTGCGAATATTACCACAATATTTTTGGAGTAGATGTTAGAAGCATTCGATACCCCGGTTTAATCTCCTGGACAACTCCACCTGGTGGAGGTACTACTGATTATGCAGTAGAAATTTTTCATAAAGCAATTTCAGATAAAAAATATGAGTGTTTTTTATCATCAGAAACTAAAATGCCAATGATGTACATGGACGATGCCATTGCAGCAACGATTCAAATTATGCAAGCCGATGCCGAAAAAATAAAAATTAGATCTTCCTATAATTTGGCAGCAATGAGTTTTACTCCTACCGAAATTACCAATGAAATTAAGAAACAAATCCCAGAATTTGAAGTAAGCTATAAACCCGATTTTCGTCAAAAAATTGCCGATTCATGGCCAGCATCTATTGATGATTCATCGGCAAGGACAGACTGGGCTTGGAAAAATAATTTTGATTTAGAAAAAATGACAACTGAAATGTTAAAAAACCTTACCAATTTATAACTATTGAGTCAATTAAATTAAGGTGGGTTCTATAAAATAGCTATCAGCTAATTTATAGAACCCACCTTATTTAATTGTTTAAAACATCAAAAATTCATCAATTAAAACTATTTTTGTAAAGACAAAACAGTAATTAACTACTCTATATTTTTACCTAATTATGACTACACTACAAATCGAGAACGAAAATAAGGCAATAGCTCAAGAGTATAAAGAATTATTGCGAATAAGTTATCAAACACTTACTACAGAAGATAAAAAAATGATTCGCAAAGCATTTGATGTTGCGGTTGATGCACATCAAAACCAACGCAGAAAATCTGGCGAAGCTTATATTTTTCACCCTATTGCAGTTGCAAAAATTGTAGCATCAGAAATTGGTTTAGGTGCCACAGGAATTGCCGCCGCCCTGATGCACGATGTGGTTGAGGATAGCGAAGTTACCCTTGCTGATATCCAAAAAATGTTTAACCCAAAAGTAGCTCAATTAGTTGAGGGTTTAACCAAAATATCAAAGGTTCAGAAAGATTTGAACGCATCGATGCAAGCTGAAAACTTCAGAAAAATGTTATTAACCCTAAACGATGATGTTCGAGTAATTCTTATCAAACTTGCCGACAGATTGCACAATATGCAAACTATGGACTCGATGCCTGAATACAAACAACTAAAAATAGCATCAGAAACTTTATATATCTATGCCCCATTAGCCCATCGATTAGGACTTTATAATATCAAAACAAAGTTAGAAGATTTGGGGTTAAAATTTACAGAACCAGAAGTTTATAAAGATATTTTAAGCAAAATAAAAGAAACCAAAGAAGAACAAGATGCTTATATTAAAACCATTTCGGATGTTTTGAAAGAGAGTTTAGAAAAAGAGGGTGTCGATTTTATTATAAAAGGGCGTCCAAAATCTATTTATTCTATTCGCAAAAAAATGGGAGCACAAAACATCCCTTTTGAAAAAGTTTTTGACAAATTTGCTCTTCGGATAATTTATAATGCCAATACACACGATGAAAAATTTATTGCCTGGAAGATTTATTCCATCGTAACCGATAATTACAAACCAGGTCATGGTCGATTACGAGATTGGATATCATCCCCTAAATCAACAGGATATGAAGCCCTCCATGTAACAGTTATGGGACCATTAGGACGATGGGTAGAAATTCAGGTTCGGAGTGAAAGAATGAACGAAATTGCCGAAAAAGGTTATGCGGCACATTATAAATATAAAAATGCCGACAACGATGAAGAAAGCGGACTCGATGTATGGCTTAATTTATTAAAAGAAGCTTTAGAAAATTCTCAAAACAATGCTGTCGATTTTGTTGAAGATTTTAAAATGAATCTTTATGCAAAAGAGATCTATATTTTTACACCAAAAGGCGAAATAAAATCTTTACCAAAAGGAGCAACCACACTCGATTTTGCCTTTAGTATTCATACAAAAATTGGAATAACTACCAGAGGAACAAGAGTTAATGGAAAGTTAGTCCCTTTGAATTATGAATTAAAAAGTGGTGATCAAGTAGAGGTTATTACCTCTATTCATCAAAAACCAACCATACAATGGCTTGATTATGTAACAACTTCAAGAGCAAAAACAAAGATTAAAAATGTATTGAACGATAATACAAAAAAAATTGCTGAAGATGGTAAAGAAATACTTACTCGAAAGTTAAAACATCTAAAAATTGAGTTAAATGAAACCGCAGTCAACGAATTACAAATCTTTTTTAAACTAAAAACCAGTCTTGATTTATTTTATAAAGTTGGCGTTGGAGCAATAGAAAATCAACAATTAAAAGATTATGCAGCACAAAAAAGCAATTCGCTAATCAATTTCTTTAAAAACAAAATAAAGAAAAACACCTTTACTGCCCCAGCCAATACACACAAACAAGTATTGAACAGTAATTTTGATATGCTCGTTTTTGGCAAAGAACAAGACAAATTAGATTACAAACTATCCAGTTGCTGCAATCCAATTCCTGGCGACAATGTTTTTGGATTTTTGTCTATTAACGAAGGAATAAAAATACACAAAAAAGACTGTCCAAACGCCATTAGTTTGCAGTCTAATTATGCCTACAGAATTATGATTGCCAAATGGATAGACTCCTCACAACAAGAATTCAAAGCCATTTTAACCATAACAGGAATGGATACTATGGGGCTTGCAAACGAGCTAACAAAAGTAATTTCGAGCAATATGAATGTTAATATAAAATCAATTTTGTTGAATGGCGATGCCGGAATTTTTAACGGAAAAGTTGTAGTAATTGTTCAAAACAATACCATCCTAAAACGACTAATGGAAAACATTAAAAAAATTGATGGAGTAGATAAAGTAACAAGGGTTTATAAAAATTAAGTAAGGAGTGGGAAGTAGGAAGGTGGGAGTTGAAAAGGATAAAAAAAATCCTCGAAAAATTTACTTTTCGAGGATTTTTTTAAGGTGAGTTCTATAATTATTTAGTTTGAAGCAACTAATGTACCTACTTTTTGCCAACTTGGGTCTATTTCTAATGCAACTCCAATAAACAAGTTTTTTCCTTTTTTATTGATAGCAACACCTTTTGCAAGTTCAGCATTTACTTGCTCTGGTGTCAATTTATATATTGCTCCATCTGCAACATCTATAATAAGTCCGATAATTCCTCCAAAAAGAATATTACCCCAAACCCAACCATTTGTTTTGCTCGTTAGAGTCATTTCATAAGTTTTGTAACCCTCCAATACAATTTTAACTTTTTGGTCTTTACCCCCTCTCACTAATTTCGCATCAAGGGGAGTTTTACCAATATTGATGTCGTTTACATAAACAATAGCATCGGCAGGATTAGATGTAAAATTAATAGTCTGTTTTGTTCCAGAAATAATTGATGCACAACTTGATAATAAAAAAGTTGATGCTAAACACATTGCAATAATTGATTTTTTCATAAAATATATTTGTTAAAAGATTTATTTGTTTCGCAAAAATAAATAAAAATATGTA
>DYPB01000183.1 GCA_020720185.1 Flavobacterium psychrophilum
CTTGTCCAAACAGGTTTCGACAGCTGTTTATGAATAATGCGGGTTAATCAAATTTTTCAATTCATCTGAAAGGTCAATGTCTTCAAAATATGAAGTGTTTTTATCCATAATTTGCATTTCCTTAATTTCTCTTTCATCAACTTTTCCGTCAGCTGCTAATGCACAAAATGCAACTTTAAAGAGCATTTTTTTTAGTGATACTTTGTCCATTTTTCTTGTTTTTATTTAAAACCTACTTTTTTCTTTCGTTTGGTATTGGTTTAGGATTAATGTCTTCAAATTTCTGTCTCAAAATTTCATATTTTTGAATTTCGCTTTGTGAAACAGAAGGTTTTGAATTATTAATAATTGTCATCAATATTTTTTGAGTTATCCGTCCTTTGCTTTTTAATGCTTCTCGTGATGCTTCATCACAAAGAAATTTTATGTCGCTTGATACAAAACGCTCGGTAAGTTCAGCCAATTTTTCAAAATCCACACCTAAATCAATCGGGCGTTTCATAAGATAAAGTTTGAACATTTTTTCTCTTGCTTCCTTATCCGGTGGAGGTAAATAAATAATTCTGTCAATTCTGCCTGTTCGTAAAATTGCAGGGTCTATTTTTTCAGGTCTGTTTGATGCCGCAATAATAAAAATGCCTTTTTCTGAACAATTCGACATTTGTGCAAGAAATTCATTTACAACCGATGAGTGCATTTGATGTAAGTCATTTTCACGACTTGGCATTAAAGCATCAACTTCATCTATAAAAATTATTGACGGTGCATTTTTTGTAGCTTCTTTAAACAAATTTCCAATATTTTCTTCGGTGGCATTGACAAAGCGACTTTTTATGTCCGATGGTTTTAATTGATAAAAATTATAGCCGACTTCTTCCGCAAATTTTTCAGAGATAAATGTTTTACCGCAACCCGGCGGACCATATAAAAGCATACCGTTTGGTATTGTAATTCCATAACTTTCATAAAGTTCCTTTTCTTCTATTGCCCTTATTACATCGTTGAATAAAACATCTTTTAATTCTTGCATTCCTGCAATTTCGGAAAAACCTTTACCTTTATTATCTGCAATATGTTTTTTGCGTGTTAATGTTTTTTCTGTATTGCTTGTTGCTAAAACTGTTTCTCGTTTTATTGCTTTTAAAAATTCATTCGCATTTTTAAAACGGTCTTCTACGTTTACAGCCAATGCTTTTTTTAAAGTATTTATAACGTGTTCGTCTTCAAGTTCTTTAAATCCCGGAATGCCAAAAGATAAGGGGCGTTCTCTTTGTTCGTTTAAAGCGGTTTTTAGTTTTGCTTCCGAAAATTGAAAATCAGATATTTCAATATGCCAAGGCGGTGAACCAATTATTAAATGGTACATTAATGCACCAACTGAAAAAATATCGCTTTGGGGTGTAAATATTCCGTTAAGCAATTCGGGTGCGGCATAAAACGGATTTAATTGCTTAGTATTTATTGATTTACCTTTACTCGAAATATATCGTGCAAAATTAAAATCTGAAAGAATTATTTTTTCGGTTTTTTCAGAAAAATCAATCCAAACCGTTTCAGGATTGATATTATTATGAATTATAGGTTCGTTTTGATTGTGTAAAAACTCTATGCAACTCAATAATTCTTCCACCAAATTTGGAATAACGTAAGGCGAAAAAATACCGTCTCTTTTTAATTTATCTTTTAGCGTTTCACCGCTTATAAAATTTAAAATAAGGTAATGGTATTTCTGATTTTCTAATACAATTTCACCGCTGTTTTCAAATTTGATAATGTTTTCATGATTTACCTTTTTCAGAATTTCGGTTTCCAATAATTCGTTATCTTCGGTAAATTGATACGGCGATAATTTAGAACTATTGTAAAGTTTAAGTTGATAAATTTTACCCTCTGTATTTTTTACTCTGTATTTTTGCAAATAATCGTTACCACTTATGAAAAATATTACTTCATAAGCGGTATCAATTATTTGATTTTTTTGAAGGATTTGGTTCATCGCAGCCAAAAGAATTTTAGAATTGAATTTTTCTCTACCGCATCAAATTCGTGATGGTCGGTGCTTACAACTAATGCATTATTGATTTCAGCCAAAGCCAAAACATAACTATCTGCAAGCGACATTCTATTATTGATTTTGAATTTACCCGCTGTTTCAAGCGTATTTCTATCAATATTCCACTGAATTTTAATAGGTAATTTCTTCATTTGTTCAAATAGTAATTCGGCGGCTTCTTTTGATGTTTTCAGAGCATCATAATATACTTCGCCAAAATTTACTGCGTGCATAAAAATTACGTTTTCAGGATTTTTTAGTATTTCAGATACTTTTTCAAATCCCGTTTCTTTTTGTAAAAATGCAATTAATGCACAAGCATCAAAAACATACGTATTTATCTTTTCCATTTGCGTTCTTCTAAATCAATTTCGTCTTGTTTATTTCTTGCAAATTCTTCCGAACTCGAAAGTAATCCTTTCATTGAACCGCAAATTTCATCAATTTTGTCGTATCTTAATTGATTTTCATTCTGGTGAACAAAAATATTTTCCGGCAATTGATACAAATGAAAAAACAATTCCTGCCAATTCATTCGTTCCAATGGCAACACCAAAAAGTAATGCCCTGTTTGATTTTTAACTAAAACAGGTTCTCTGTTTTGCTCGGCAAACAAACCTATTATGTTTTGTTTTGCTTGTAAAATATCTAACTGTTTCATAAATTTTATTTTTTTGTAAAGATACAAAATTTTATCCAATCACATGTGAACCGTCATCGCCGCCTATAATTGGCTTTTGGCTGTCGGGTAATAATTTATACAATTCAATTACTATTGGTCTTAATTTCTGTTTTGTCGGGTTGTCGTTTGCAATTTGCATTCCTTGATTAATTAATTGCCTTGCTTTGTTGCGGTTCGACCAATCTAACATATCAAAATCTTCGTGAAAATTGTAGATTAAACTGATTTCAATTTTCACTCCATGTATTTGTTCCATTACTGCCCAATCCAAACTACGAAGATTATCAATTAATTCAATCGCAAGCTTAACATTTTTTTCTTTGATAACTTGTGGAATTTGTTCT
>DYPB01000184.1 GCA_020720185.1 Flavobacterium psychrophilum
TATTGCATTTTGAGTTTTCATAACGAAGTCTAATGCGTAATTTGGGTTTAACGAACGACTACACCATCAACCCATAAATGCGGAACTTCCTCAACATAATCAGGCGTAATACTGTTGGCTTTAAAAATAAAGTTTTTATCATACAGTTTATTATCAATAAAAAAAGTTGTCATAAACTCGTTATTAAGTGTTAGTACGCTTTTTTCAATCATCTCTATTTTAACAACAGAAACTGCTGGCACGGTTATAAAAGCGTGTCGCAACAAAGAAGTTTTTTTCATTTTGCCTTCAAGCATTCCATAAGCTTTTGAAACAATCATTACACTATCTAACTGAAAATCAGAATCGTTTATAAGATATATGTTCCAAACATTTTCCATAAAATCGTCGCTCCATTCTTGTATGGCTGCCAAAAAAACATTTTCAACTTCGGGAATATGAATATCTTTTTTCATCTGTTTATAACATTTATTTTTTATTGGAAGATGAAACGCCCATAATCATATCTCTTTTTGTTGGAGAAATTTTCGTCATGGTCGTTTCATTTTTATTGTCCCTCTTTATTTATTTTCTTTTTTTCGAAGGTAAGTACTAAAGCTGGTAAAACCAATAAATTAGCAAACATTGCAAACAAAAGTGTAACCGAAATTAAACCTCCTAAAGCAATTGTTCCGCTAAAACTTGACAATGTAAAAGTTGCAAATCCTAATATTAAAACAACCGAAGTGTAAAAAGTGCTAATCCCCGTTTCTTGCAATGCTGAAAAGACGGATTTCTTAATTTCACCATTATTTAAGGCTAAATCGTGGCGGTATTTTGCCATAAATTGAATAGCGTTATCAACCGATATTCCGAAAGCAATACTAAAAACCAGAATGGTAGATGGTTTTAGTGGTATTCCGAAATATCCCATAAGTCCAGAGGTAATACAAAGTGGCAATATATTAGTAATAACCGATACTAATATCATTTTTACGGATTTAAACATATATGCCATCAATCCTGCGATGAGCAAAATGGCAAATATTAACGATTCTATAAGATTGTCAATTAAATAAGCAGTTCCTTTCTGAAAAACGAATGCCTTGCCAGTAATTGTAACTTCGTATCTGTCTTTTGGAAAAATAGCTTTAATTTTTTCGTCTAATTTTGTCTGAACTTTTGCCATCTCATCGGTTCCAATATCTTTCATAAAGGTAGTAATTCGGGCATATTGTCCTGTCGAATCGATATAACTTTTCATTAAATTGTCTGTGCGATTTTTAGTAGCATTTTTGGCATAACTTAATATGAATATTTGCTCCTGTGCGGTGGGCAACTGATAATACTCGGGATTTCCGTTGTAATAAGCTTGGGTAGAGTATTTTACAAGATTAACCACTGATATTGGTTTTGATAATTCAGGAATACTCTCAATGGTTTTTTGCAGTTCGTCCATTTTTTTCATGGTTGATAATTTTATCACGCCTTTTTTGCGTTTGGTATCAATCATAATTTCTAACGGCATTACTCCATTAAACTCTTTTTCATAAAATAAAATATCTTTAAAAAACGAAGCTCCTTTTGGCATTTCACCAATCAAACTGCCCGAAACTTTCATTTTTGATATACCAATAATGCTAAAAATCAACAACAATCCATAAAAAGAATAAATTATCTTTCGCTTGTTCCAAACAATATTTTGCACCCATTCTAATAATTTTGAAATATAATTTTTATCCAAATGGTTCAAATGTTTAGCATTTGGCAAAGGCATAAAACTATAAACAATAGGCACAACCATTAGCGTAAGCAGATAAACCGTGATTACATTAAGAGCCGTTACTAATCCAAACTCAAATAACAAATCGTTGCCTGTAATCATAAAAGTTGCAAATCCAATAGCTGTTGTACAGTTTGTCATTAAAGTTGAAACCCCAATTTTTGAGATAACTCTTTGCAAAGCTTTTGCTTGATTTTTATGGTTTTTTATCTCTTGTTGGTATTTATTGATAAGAAAAATACAATTTGTAATACCAATAACGATAATTAATGGCGGAATAATAGCGGTTAGAATAGTAATATGATAATGAAACAAACCAAGCGTTCCGAAAGACCAAATTACGCCTAAAATTAAGATACAAACCGAAATAAGTGTTGCTCTATATGATTTGAAAAATAAGAAAAAAACAAGTGCCGTTATAAACAAGGCTCCGCCAATAAAAAGAGCAATTTCGCCCTTCATGTTATCAGAATTTATAGTTCTAATATACGGCATTCCAGATACTTTAAGATCTATTCCTGTTGATTTTTCAAACGCATCAATTTGTTGAACAAAATGGTTTAAAATATAGATTTTACGAGTTTCAGTATTAACAATTTTTTTATCTAAATAAACCGCTGCTCTTATGCTAGCTGTCTTTTTATTGTAAAGTAATCCTTCGTAAAAAGGCAGCTTTTCAAACAAATCATTTCTTATTTTTTGTAAATAAGCTGCGTCTTTTACCTTCTTGTCATCAATAAAATTAACTAAATTAAATTTTTGATGAACCGTGTCTTTTTCTAAAACTTTCAAATTGTTGATAGCAACTACAAACGAAATTTCTTTAGATTTTTTAAAATCCAGCATCAATTTATTCCAAGCCGCAAAAGCTTTTGGAGTAAACATTTTATCGTCATTAAAACCAATAACGATAAGATTCCCTTCCTCACCAAATTTTTTCAAAAAAGCATCATACTGCTGATTAGCAAGATGTTGTTTGGGTAGTAAATTAGCTTCGGAATAAGTCATCGAAAGGTTTTTCCATTGATAACCCAAAAACAAAGTTATAGCTATAATTATCCCTAAAATAACGATTCTGTTTTTAAGCACCAATCGAGCAATTTTTTCCCAAAAACCTATTTTAAATTTCTTCTTCATATATCGGTCCAGTGCTTTGCGAGGTTGCGGACTAAATTCGCCTTAACTTTCGGTTATTCACTGACCACAAAGATAAGCAAAAATTTTTAAATTAAGCACTTACCCCGCAATCTTGCAAAACGCTTGTTGCAAGAGGTTTTTTCTTACAAAGTATCTAAATTGATATTAAAATGTCC
>DYPB01000185.1 GCA_020720185.1 Flavobacterium psychrophilum
CATAAGCGGCAAAGATAGTTAAAAGTTTAATTATTTTGCGTAGTAAATTGAAAGCGGTTAATTCCGACAGATTCTACTAGCCAATGCAACTTTACAGTTTACAAAATGAAGTCATTTATAAAAATACATCCACCGGTTTTTCAACCCCGAGATTTATTGTGGGTCTAATATCGATTTTCATATAAATTTCAGAAAATTTTCAAAAATTCCTTTCTGCTTTTTTGCGTTTTTTCTCTTCCTTAAACTACTAAAATTAAAAAAAATTCGCTTTTGGGTTTGGGTTTGGGCTTTTTTGCTTTTTGCGTGCTGCTTGGAAATCTTTTTTTAATGACCATTTAACGGTTTGCAGCTTGGCGAAGTGGCGGATTTTGAAGCACTTATTTTCAATTTAGCACTAATGTTAATTTGAAAATCAAATGTTCAATTTAGCACTAAACCCGCCATAACGCAAAACCGCTGTTACCTGCTGGCATTGATTGTCAACTACAAAATTAAAATTATTCTAATGGGTATTTAAATTGTTCAGAATAGTCGTCTAATACCATTCCAATTTTCAGAAGTCTGAAATCTGAATAACGTTTACCGATTACTTGAACACCAATAGGCAAGGAATCTTTACTGAGTGAAATTGGCATAGACAAAACAGGATTTTCAGTAAGTGTAAATGGTGTAGTATATGCTTGAGTTGCCATATAATAATGAATGAACTCGTTGTTTACTGCTATCGGATTATTGTAAATATTAAAAGTTCCATACTTTTCAGTCGGTTTGTGATGTGGAAATGCGTTTACTGCACTCACAGGACAAATAAACACATCAAAACTGTCTAAGAAATTCTCCATTTGAGTAATCAGTGAATCCTGTATATTTAAGGCTTCCATGTATTTTACCACAGAAGTTGGCTTAACTATATTCTGATGCATTGGCACATTTTTTAGCACTCCTTTTGTAAACGGAAGCCCCATCCATTTCGCAAAATTAGATGTATTGTAACCACCTTGCATACCTACAAAACTCCCCCACGTTTTCCATGCAAGGTAAAAGTCAATTGGTGGAGTAATTTTTTTAACAGTAGCACCCGATTTCTCTAATTTTGAAACATAATCCTGAATCGCCTTTTTGATTTCATTATCAACGGGAACATTTCCAAACTCATCTGCCCATGCGATTTTTAAATGCTTAATGTCAATCGGTTCACTACATCTGTTTATGGGTATTAGTTTTTTATCCGTGTTAGTGGTTTGTGCAATAATATCCATAGCAAGTTGTAAATCTTCGATACTTCTCGCTAATGGACCCGCTACTGCCAATGATTTGAGACCATTCACTGGCTCTTTCGGGTCTGTTTGAATTCCATTAATTGACACAACGCCAAATGTGGGTTTAAAACCATATACCCCACAATATGCTGAGGGTAGGCGAATAGACCCTGCCAAATCATTTCCGAATGATAAAGAAGTCATACCTGTTGCAAGTGCTACCGCACAACCACCGCTACTTCCTCCGCTGGTTCTGTTAATATCCCAGGCATTATTTGTTTTACCGAAAATAGTATTCTCAGCCTGCATATCCATGGCTAAAACCGATAAATTGGTTTTGCCAATAATAATGGCGCCTTCAGATTTCAGCAGTTTTACAAGTTCGGCATCTTTTTTTGGGATATGGTTTCGCAAAGGTTCATATCCTGAGGTGGTTGTCAGGCCTTGTGTCAAATAATTATCCTTAATCGTGATTGGGACACCATGTAGTTTTCCTAAATTATCACCATTCTTAATCGCTTCATCTGCTAATTTAGCCTGACGTAAGGCATTTTCTTTGTCAATTAAAACGACTGCATTAAAGATGCCGTTTTGTTCCTCAATTTGTTGTAAATAAGCAGATACAACTTCATACGAAGTAACTTCCTTCTTCCTTATTTTATCTGCTATTTCAGTAGCCGACATAAATAAAATATTGTTTTGTGCCATAAGTTGAATAGGTAATAAAAAAATAATTAACGCTTTGATAAAAAGATTCATGTTCGTGATTTTTTAGAAATGAAATTAAATTAAAATATCAGAGCACAAAATTGCAAGTTAGTTTTACTAATCTCGTTCAACTAGTTTAAGAAGTTATTTTTTTTCGAATTTGACTTAAATATTGTGGCGTTATGTTAAGATATGAAGCAATCAAATATTGAGGAACTCGCTGTAACAAGTTATTGTTGTTATTCAATAATTGAAGGTAGCGTTCAGTTGGTGTAAGAAAAATGGTGTCTTGTAATTTCATTTCCCATGTTGCAAAAAGATTCTCAGCCATCAATCTTCCAGCACGCTCGAATAAAACATCTTGGCTATACAAAGACTGTAGTTCTTTATAAGAAATTGTCAGAATATTTGAATTTTCTATTGCTTTAAAATTTTTTCTTGAAATTGAATGAGTTATAAAAGATTGATAATCTGTCATAAAGCAACCCTCAAAACAAAACCCTTCAATTATTTCATTCCCTTCCTTTTCATAATATGAGTAAAAAGCACCTTTTTCAACCAGTGCAAGGGAATGGCTAATTTTTCCGTGTGATAAAAACATATCTCCTTTTGAAATGGTAGACGGTTTTAATTTTGTCCAAAATAAATTGAACAGTTGGTCTGGAAGTTCCAACTTTTTATTAAGCTCTATTTTTATTTGTTCCGTCATTTTTTATGCTTGCAGGTAACATCCCTGTTACCGCATGTTTATTAATTTCTATTACGTCTATATCGTGTTTTTGGCGTGTTACCGCATGTTTTTGTTTTCTATTGCGTCAATATTTACTTTGGAAGTAGAGGGGAATCTTCTTTTTCAAAATTCTTTTCACCGAATTCCACATCAAAAATAATGAAAATTATTTATCTGACAAAATTTAGTTTCTGTTTTTCAAATAGGTAGAGATATAAATTTTACTCCGTATTTTTGATAATATTCTAATATTGAAAATACAATTTGCATCCTTTATTTTCGTTATCAAACAATAAACCTTTAAATTTTGTCATTCAAACGAACGGTACTGATTCTCAATTTGATTTTTTTTCAAATAATTTTAGCTCAAAATTCAAA
>DYPB01000036.1 GCA_020720185.1 Flavobacterium psychrophilum
AAAAATTCAACATTATAATATTATCAAGACAACAAAGGCATTAACAGATATTTAAGGTGGGTTCTATAAATTAGTTTTTTGTAAATTTATTTTTTTACCGATGCTCTTTTTGTTTTATTTTACTTCACTTTGTGTTTATTTGTCAGCGGTGTTCAGTGAATTTACATTTGGCATCTTTTTCCCATCTTTTTGTTCAAAATAATTCCAAAAACAGCTATCAGCTAATTTATAGAAACCAGCTTAAACCTGTCCACCGAAAACACTTAATAAAAAAAAGAGATAAATAATGAAAACTTTTGTAATAGGAGATATTCACGGTGGATTATTAGCAGTAAAACAAGTTTTAGAACGAGCAAAAGTAATTCCAACCGACAAACTGATATTTTTAGGTGATTTTGTTGATGGTTGGAGCCAATCTCCACAAGTTTTAGATTTTTTAATCCATTTAAAACAAACCAACAACTGCATTTTTATTCGTGGCAATCACGATGAATTATTATATGATTGGCTTACGCAAAATCATCAAGATTTTAATGAAAAAATGTGGTTTAAACACGGCGGCGAAGCAACAGCTTTGGCCTATAAAACCGTAAATTCAGAAACAAAAAACAGACATATAGAATTCTTGAAATCGTTACAAAATTATCATTTAGACAATCTGAACAGATTGTTTATTCATGCTGGTTTTACAAATTTAAAAGGAATTGATTTTGAATATTTCTCTAAACTTTTTTATTGGGATAGAACGCTTTGGGAAACCGCAATTTCATTGGATAAAAACATTGGTTTTGACAGTAATCTATATCCTAAAAGATTAAAAATTTATTCCGAAATATATATCGGACACACACCTGTTACAAAAATAAATTGTACCGTTCCAACACAAAAAGCTTGTGTTTGGAATCTTGATACAGGTGCTGGTTTTCAAGGAAAATTGTCTATTTTAGAAATTAATTCTAAACAATTTTGGCAAAGTGATCCCTTGCCAAAATTATATCCTAAAGAAATGGGTAGAACACAATAAAATTTTTATATTTGCAACCATTAAATCTTATAAATTATGAAAAAACTACTCTTTTTTTTATTAGTATTATCAATAAATTTTTCAATGGCACAAGCCTACAAAGGCAAAGGAGACCTTAAAGGACAAGTAGGCTTAAATATCCAAAAAGGTGGAAATGGAATTTTTGTCTCATCAGATTTTGGTATCGGAGAAAATATGAGTTATGGTTTTACTGCAAATTATATCCTATCAAACAATTCAACTTATGGCGATCAACCAAAATTTGGAGATAGCGTCGATTTAAAAGCACGATTTAATGCAAATTTAGGAAATGTTTTTAAATTAGATGAAAAGATGGATATTTACCCTGGTTTAGATTTAGGATTAAGAAATTTTGGTCTTCATTTAGGTTTTAGATACTTCTTTACTGATGGTTTTGGTCTTTTTACCGAAGCAGGCACACCAATTTCTAGTTACAATACCGATGCAGCTGATTTACAACTGTACAATAATCAATTTTATTTTAATATTGGAGCTAGTTTCAATTTAGATTAAATCAGAAAACTATATCTTTTCATAGTGCTATTTTTATTTAAAATTTCACAACTTGTTTAATATCAAAGAGATAAAAAACATTTACTTCGTAATGTAAGATTCGGTAACAGTCATAAAATGAACTATAAATATATATAAAAGCCATTTTTAGCATTAAATTTGATAGCAACCTTTTAAAATAAATTTTTTGTTACATTTGCCAATCAAAATTAAGAATCGTAGAAATGAACACGAACTTTAAAGAATATAAAGGATTAGACTTACCGACAACAACAGCAGAAATTTTAAACTTTTGGAAAAAAGAAAATATTTTTGAACAATCCGTAACCTCTCGAAAGGGAAATACTCCATTTATTTTTTTTGAAGGACCACCATCTGCTAATGGTTTGCCAGGAATTCATCATGTTATGGCTCGTGCTATTAAGGATATTTTTTGTCGCTACAAAACCCAAAAAGGCTTTCTTGTAAATAGAAAAGCAGGTTGGGACACCCACGGATTGCCAGTAGAATTAGGCACTGAAAAAGCATTGGGTATTACCAAAGAAGACATTGGCACAAAAATTTCAATCGAAGAGTATAACGAAGCCTGTAAAAAAACAGTCATGCAATATACCGATGTGTGGAATGATTTGACCGAAAAAATGGGTTATTGGGTTGATATGGAAGATCCATACATTACTTACAAACCCAAATATATGGAATCGGTTTGGTGGTTGTTGAAGCAAATTTATGACAAAAATTTGATGTACAAAGGCTATACTATTCAGCCCTATTCACCAAAAGCTGGAACGGGTTTGAGCAGCCACGAAGTCAATCAACCTGGCAGTTATAGAGATGTTACGGATACCACAATCGTTGCTCAATTTAAAGCATTAACTGAAACTTTGCCGAGTTTTTTAAAAGAATTTGGAAATATTCATTTCTTGGCTTGGACGACAACACCTTGGACTTTACCTTCAAACACGGCATTAACCGTTGGACCAAAAATTGATTATGTTTTAGTAAAAACTTTTAATCAATATACTTTTTTACCAACCAATGTTATTTTAGCAAAAAATTTAGTTGGAAAACAATTCGGAAAAGGGTTTTTCTCTTCAACAGAAACTTCTGATTTTGAAAATTTCAAAGAAGGTGATAAAAATATACCATACCAAATTTTAGCTGAATGCAAAGGTTCAGATTTAGTTGGGATTCGTTACGAACAATTATTAAAATATGCTTTACCTTATCAAAATTCTGAAAATGCTTTTAGAGTAATTGCAGGCGATTTTGTTACGACCGAAGACGGTACTGGAATTGTACATACCGCCCCAACTTTTGGTGCGGATGATGCTAAAGTTGCCAAAGAAGCAACACCAGAAGTACCACCTTTATTAGTATTAGATGAGAATGAAAATCCTGTTCCGTTGGTAGATTTGCAAGGAAAATTCCGTCCAGAAATGGGAGAATATGCAGAAAAATATGTTAAAAACGAATATTATAACGATGGCGAAGCTCCAGAAAAATCAGTCGATGTAGAAATTGCCATTAAATTAAAAGAAGAAAATAAGGCTTTCAAAGTCGAGAAATATGTACATAGTTATCCACATTGTTGGAGAACAGACAAACCGATTTTGTATTATCCGTTAGATTCTTGGTTTATAAAAATCACAGAAATTCGAGATAGAATGTTCGATTTGAACGAAACTATCAATTGGAAACCCAAAGCAACAGGAGAAGGTCGTTTTGGTAATTGGTTGAAAAATGCCAACGATTGGAACTTATCGCGCTCAAGATATTGGGGAATTCCTTTGCCAATTTGGAGAACCGAAGACGGAACTGAAGAAATTTTGATTGGTTCGGTAGAAGAATTATACAACGAAATTGAAAAAGCAATAACAGCAGGAATACAAAAAGAAAATCCTTTTAAAGGCTTTGAAATCAACAATTTATCTGATGAAAATTATGATTTAATCGATTTGCATAAAAATATTGTGGATCAAATTACATTAGTTTCATCATCAGGAAAACCAATGGTTCGTGAGGCTGATTTGATAGATGTTTGGTTTGATTCTGGAGCAATGCCGTATGCACAATGGCATTATCCTTTCAGTCAAAAAACAATGCCAGAGCAAGCGTCATTCATTGCCGAAGGTGTTGATCAAACAAGAGGTTGGTTTTATACATTACACGCCATCTCAACTTTGGTTTTTGATCGAGTAGCATATAAAAATGTGGTTTCCAATGGATTAGTATTAGACAAAGAAGGTAAAAAAATGTCAAAAAGATTGGGTAATGCACCTGATCCGTTTGAGGTTTTATCAAAATATAGTCCAGACGCAACCCGTTGGTATATGATTTCTAATGCCAATCCTTGGGATAATCTAAAATTTGATATTGATGGAATAACAGAAGTACAACGCAAGTTTTTTGGCACACTATACAATACCTATTCCTTTTTTGCATTGTATGCCAATATTGATAATTTTAACTATTCTGAAGACGATGTTCCATTGAATGACAGACCTGAAATTGACCGTTGGATTTTATCAGAATTACATACATTAATAAAAACCGTTGATGAGGCTTATGCTGATTACGAACCAACAAAAGCCTCCAGACTTATATCAGATTTTGTACAAGAAAATTTAAGTAACTGGTATGTTCGATTGTGCAGACGACGATTTTGGAAAGGCGAATATGCCGAAGATAAAATCGCAGCTTATCAAACACTATATACTTGCCTTCTGGAAATTTCAAAACTAATAGCTCCAATAGCACCTTTTTATGCAGATAAACTTTACAGAGATTTAACAAAAACGACGCAAAAAGAAATGTATGAAAGTGTACATTTGGCGAAATTTCCAATTTTGGTTGATGAATTTATTGATAAATCGTTAGAGAGTCGAATGCAGAAAGCCCAAACCATTTCTTCTTTAGTTTTATCGCTTCGAAAGAAAGAAATGATTAAGGTAAGACAACCTTTGCAAAGAATAATGATTCCTATATTTAACGATGATTTTAGGGTTGAGATTGAAGCTGTTGCCAACCTAATTAAAGCCGAGGTAAATGTAAAAGAAATCGAACTTTTGGACGATGCGTCGAGTATTTTAGTCAAGCAAATTAAACCCAATTTCAAGGCACTTGGTCCACGATTTGGAAAATATATGGGCTTGATTGCAAAAGAAATACAACAATTTTCGCAAGAACAAATTAATGAATTAGATAAAAATGGAAGTATCAATATTTTTATTGACGAAAAAAGTATAATTTTAGCACCCGAAGAAGTAGAAATTTCATCGCAAGATATTGAAGGCTGGTTGGTTGCCAATGCAAACGGAATAACTGTGGCTTTAGACATTACTATTTCTGATGAATTGAGAAAAGAAGGAATAGCACGAGAATTGGTCAATAGAATACAAAACATCCGTAAAGATTCTGATTTTCAGGTTACGGATAAAATTAAAGTAGTTTTAGAAAAAAATACAATTTTAGAAGCCGCGGTCTTATCAAATTTAGATTATATAAAATCAGAAACACTAACAAAGGATTTAACTTTTGTAGATAAAATCGATGGAATTGAAATAGAATTTGATGAGATAAAAACGAGGATATTAATTACAAAATAAACGATGAGTCGGGCAGAAAGGTTAAGGTCTCTGGGAGTTTTGTTTACAATTTTTGCGGTTGTAATCAATCATTTTGGATATAATTCAAATGATTTTTCATTGTTTTATGCGAGCAATAAATTATCATCCATATTAATTGGAATATTTTTATTTTTAATTATCTTACTAACTATTTTTTGGGGCAGCATAGATGAATTTTTAAAAGATAGAAAAAACAGAAATAATAAATTAAGTAATACTGTAATTTCAAAAAAAATATCAATAATAAATATTTTAGATGCTGCGGGTGAAAACGCAACCTGTTTTGAGAAAATTATATTTCATAAAATTGATTTGAAAAACCCTTATTTTTCAGATGTTTTAGCCGATGAAACAAATCCAAGTGCTTATATAAGTAATCCGCAATTAGCAAATTGTACAACCAATTATGTTGAAAAAATTACCCGTTTAGAAATTTCTTTCAAAGACAATATAGAACAATTGAATGATATAAAAAGTACTTACGAAGTAGATAAGTTTCTATACTTTTCAATTGATTTGAAAAATTGTTTTACAAATTTAAAAAATGAGTCTTGGAAAATTAATGTAAAGAATTATTGTAAAGAAGTTGAGCAAAAAATTGTCTTTCCACATGGAATAAATATCGAACAAGTAAAATTGTATAAAATTGAAGATAATAAAGAAACAGTTGTAACTGCAATTACTCCAATTATAATAAAAGAAGAAAATAAAAGCGAAATTTATCTTTATTTAACAAATTTAGATAAAAACGAGTGTTTTGAAATACGGTGGACTTACTCAGAAATATAATTTAGTATGTAGTTCCTCCGCCTAATTTTAATGTGTTCATAATAGTTTTGTATATTTGATATGCCTTTTTGATATTGCAAATATACATAACAAATTTGAGTATGCAAATTTGAGTATATATATTTGTATAAGTTTAACAAAAAATAAAAAAACAATCACAAAGTAAAAAACTATGATAGAAGATATTGCAAGATATTCAGATACCGATTTGGCAGAGTTCAAAGAACTAATTATTTCGAAAATTCATAAAGCACAAGCTGATTTAGAGCTTATTAAAAGTGCGTATATGAATGATTTGAACAACGGAACAGACGACACTTCGCCAACTTTTAAAGCATTTGAAGAAGGTAGCGAAACAATGAGCAAAGAAGCCAATTCGCAATTAGCCATCCGTCAAGAAAAATTTATTAGAGATTTAAAAAATGCTCTTTTTCGTGTGGAAAACAAAACCTATGGTGTTTGTAAAGTAACAGGAAAATTAATTTCGAAAGAAAGGTTATTAATCGTTCCACACGCAACGATGAGTATTGAAGCTAAAAATATGCGTCGATAATTATAGTCAAATTCATATCCTAAAATTAGGATATAAATTTGACTATTTCTTTGATTTCGTTTATTTCTAATTCATAATACATCGGTAATCGGAGTAGGCAGTCCGTAAATTTATCCGAATTTTCTAAAACCCTTCCGTCGTGTTTTTCTGTATAATAATCGCTGGAATGAAGTGATATATAATGAAAAACAGCATAAAAACCATTCTGTTTTAAATCATTAATAATTTTGGTTCGTTGATCAATGTTTTTTGTAACAATATAAAACATATGTCCGTTTTTGCTGGCATAATCAGGAGTTTTAGGCAGTGTAATAGTATTTAAACTAGATTTTTGTAGCCCTTCATAATAAGTCTCCCATAGTAATTTTCGTTTAGTCTGAATTATCTCTAAATTTTCTATCTGAGCCCACAAAAAGGCGGCAATAATTTCTGATGGTAAGAAAGAACTTCCAGTATCAACCCAGCCATATTTATTAACTTCTCCTCTAAAAAATTCCGCACGATTAGTTCCTTTTTCCCAAATTATTTCGGCTCTATGGATATATTTATCGTCATTAATCGTTAGCATTCCACCTTCTCCAGAAATTATATTTTTAGTTTCATGAAATGAAAATCCAGCTAAATGACCAATACTTCCTAATGCTCGTTTTATGCCGTCTTTACCTGTATAAAAACTATCTATGGCTTGTGCGGCATCTTCAATTACTAATAAATTATACTTGGTTGCCAGTTCCATAATTTTGTCCATATCACAAGCCACACCAGCATAATGAACAGGTACAATAGCCTTTGTTTTTGGGGTAATTAAAGCCTCGATTTTATCAGCATCAATATTTGGATTGTCAGGATATGAGTCTGCAAAAATTATTTTTGCTCCCTGTCTAACAAACGCAATAGCGGTTGAAACGAAGGTGAAACTTGGTACAATTACTTCATCTCCAGCTTCAATATTCGCTAATATTGCTGCCATTTCAAGGGCATCGGTACAAGAGGTTGTAAGTAAACATTTTTTGAAACCGTAGGTTTCTTCAAAAAAATCTTGACATTTTTTTGTAAACATTCCGTTGCCTGATATCTTTCCAGAATTTACAGCTTCATAAATGTAATGGGTTTCTTTTCCTGTTAAAAAAGGTTTGTTGAAGGGGATCATAAGTTTATTTTTTTCTTGCAACTGTAATTAACGAACCGCCAAAAGGTAGTGAAAATCCAATTTTAATTAATAATTCATCTATTTTCATAAATATTTTAAAAACTGAATTGATAATTGGATTTAATTGCAATTCATTTAACTCTTTGATAATCAATTCATTTGTAACTTCGGCAACTTTTTTTTGTTTAAAAAATCGTGAAATGTACATAAACGGAAAAAGTGTAAAAACAAACGAACCAATATATACAATTTCAAAACCGTTATTTGTCAATTTTTGTTTCATTTCTTTGCGACTATATCTTCTTTTGTGATAAGCAATATCATCGTTTACACTCCACATCCATTGGTGTTGTGGTACTGAAATTAAGAATAATCCGTTGATTTTCAAGGATTTATACACTTCTTGCATTACCTTTTCATCTGCTTCAATATGTTCCAATACATCAAATGCTCCAACTGCATCATGTTGATTTTCAAACGGCATATTGGTTGCATCCAATTGTATAAACTCAACTTTTGGCAATCTTTCTTTGGCAAATTTTATCCCCTCGTGATGAATTTCCGATCCTTCTAATTCATAATTAGGAAAATTATTTTGCAACCCTTTCAAGACATAACCTGTTCCACAACCAATTTCTAACACTTTATTGGATTTTTCGCCAAGGTGTTTTTTAAACAAATGTTGAATAATTTTATTTCGAGAAATGAACCAAAAATTGGTGTCTTCGCTTTTAAATAAAATTCTAAAAGCTTCTGCAGGATAATCGGAGTTAATGTTGCCAATCCCTGGGGCGTAACATTTTATTCCATCGATAATTTCATAATTTTGTATCATATTTTCCAATAATGTTTTATAATTGTTTCTTCTAATATTGTATAACCGTTTTTTGTATAAAAATGACAAGCTTGTTGGTTTTCTTTTTGTGTTGGAATTCTTAATTCATATATATGGTTGTTTGTACAATATTGTTCGACTTTTTGTATCAATATTCTGCCGATACCCTGTCCTTGTTGTTCGCTATCAACGGCTATTAAACCTATTGTTGCAAAATTATCTTGCTTTTTTACCGATACAAATCCTGTAATTTTATTTTCCTTCTTTGTATAAAAAATCTTATCCGCAAATTGCTTATTCAAACTATTGTCTATCCATTTTTGATACAATTCCTTAAATTGATTTTCTCTAAAATTTTTATCTAATAAAAACCGACTGTGTTTACCACTTTCGTAAGCTAAATCATACAAACGATTCGGTGTTAAAGACTCAAAATCGGTATCTTCTACATCAATAGTGTCAATTATTGTATCTATCTTTTTTCTAAAAATAATTTTTGTTTCTTGAAACGAATTTTCAAAATTATCAATAATAACATTACTTTCTTTTGATTGCTTTAGAACCAACAAATTAAAGTCGTTAGCATTTTCTAAATTACTATTTTCAGTTATTTCTCCAATTTCAAAATTAAAAAAATTACTGTCCCAAATTAATTTCTTTATGCACATATTATTTCATCAATTATATAAACGGGACGATTTTTAGTTTGGTCAAATATTTTTCCGACATAAATCCCTGTTATTCCGACAGTTGTAATAATTATACCCGATAAAAGCCAAATCGAAACTATGAGAGAAGTAAATCCTGAAACTTCAATTTTATTATTTAAAGATTCAAAAATATAATAAATCCCTATCAAAAAAGATAGAATAGAAATAATCATTCCAAATTTTACAAACAATTTTAAGGGCTTGTTAGAAAATGAGATGATAGAATTGAATGCCAAACTAATTAATTTCGAGATATTATAACTACTTGAACCTGAATCTCTTTTGGCATGTTCTACAACTATTGATGTTGATTTGTAACCTACAAAACTCACAAATAATGGAAAAAATTTAATGTTATCGTTGATAGTAAGTATTGATTGTATTGCTTTTTTATGATAAATGCCAAAATTAGCAACCTCATTATCATATTTTGTGTCGGTAAGAAAACCATATATTTTAGAAAAAATTAAAGACGATAATTTTTTAAAAAAAACATCTTTTCTATTTTCTCGTCGGGCTAAAACTATTTCAAAACCTTCTTTTGTTTTGTTATAAAGTTTAATAATTTCCTTGGGTTGATCCTGCAAATCACAATCCATAACTACAATCCAGTCGCCTTTGGCTTGACTCAAACCTGCAATTATTGCAGGATGCTGACCAAAATTTCTACTCAATCGAACGCTTATTACTTCTTTAAATTTTACTGAAATTTTTTGCATTACTTCCCAAGAATTATCAGGACTACGGTCATCTACCAATATAATTTCATAGGTACAATCTAAAACAGTCATTGATTTTTGAATCTCATCAATTAACTTTTGAAGCATATTTTCTGCCCTATATACAGGGCTAATAATGGAAATGTGTGGCGGTAGCGTCATAAAAAAAGTAAAATTACAAAAAAACAAAAACAGTACGCAAGGTAATATTATTTATTACTTTTGCAAAAAAAATTTTGATTACTAACCACGATATATTTTCAATTACAACTGCAAAGCAATTTGAAAAAATTGCTCTGAAAACTTTTCGTTTTCAGTATGAAAACAACTTAGTTTACAAACAATTTTGTGATTTGATAAAGACAAACCCTCAAGAAATTAAAAACCTATCACAAATTCCGTTTCTACCCATATCTTTTTTCAAAACACACCAAGTGATATCTAATAAAAATCCTATTCAAGAAATTTTTAGTAGTAGTGGCACAACAGGTAGTATAAATAGCAAACATTTTGTAACAGATGTTTCTATTTATGAACAAAGTTATCAATGTGGGTTTACTAATTTTTATGGAAATATAGAAAATTTCGTTATTCTAGCATTATTGCCATCGTATTTAGAAAGAAATGGCTCGTCGTTAATTTATATGATTGAAAATTTAATTAATAAGACTAACAATCCAAATAGTGGTTTTTATCTAAACAATCATAACGATTTGATTAACAAATTAATACAACTTGAAAAGGAAGGTCAATCAGTAATTCTAATTGGAGTTACTTATGCACTTTTAGATTTAATCGAAATTCAAAAATTTAATTTAAAGCATACAATTATAATGGAAACAGGCGGGATGAAAGGTAGAAGGAAAGAATTGATTAGAGAAGAGTTGCACGATATACTTTGTGAGGGTTTTGGAGTTCAAACCATTCATTCAGAATACGGTATGACCGAATTGTTATCACAAGCATATTCATTAGGAAACGGACTTTTTGAATGTCCAAATTGGATGCAAATATTAATACGAGACACCGAAGATGCATTAACCTATTTACCAGATGGAAAAACAGGAGGTGTAAATGTAATTGATTTAGCAAATAGAAATTCTTGTTCATTTATTGCAACACAAGATTTAGGAAAAAAAAACAGTAATAATACATTAGAAATTTTAGGCAGATTTGATAATAGTGATATTAGAGGATGTAATTTAATGATAGGATAAACGAATCTTAAAAAATAATTCAATAAAAAGCATTTTATATATATTAAAAGATTACATTTGTCGCATTATTAATTTATTACAATTACAATGAGTACAGGTACAGTAAAATTTTTCAATGAATCAAAAGGTTACGGATTCATTACTGATGATGAAACAGGAAAAGATATTTTTGTTCATGCTTCAGGAATTAGAGCAGAAGAACTTCGTGAAGGCGATAAAGTTTCTTTTGTAGAAGAAGAAGGAAGAAAAGGTAAAGTAGCAGCACAAGTGGTTGCTCTTGAAAACTAAATATATAAATATTTTTGTTACCCTAATGAATGTAGCGTTCTGAATTTATTTTCAGAACGCTTTTTTTTATTTGAATTTATTTCAAAAAACAAGAACAGAATGGTATCTTTGTATGTTATAGTATTTAAGGAAAATCTAAACCGAGAATAAATTTAAATTATATGAAACTAAACAGCAAACAAAAAGAAGCACTACGATATCATGCCGAGCCAAGACCAGGTAAAATTGCAGTTGTACCAACAAAAAAATATGCTACACAACGAGATTTATCATTAGCCTATTCCCCGGGTGTTGCAGAACCTTGTTTAGAAATTGCAAAAAATATAGATGATGTTTATAAATATACTGCAAAAGGCAATCTTGTTGCAGTTATTACTAACGGTACTGCCGTTTTAGGATTAGGCAATATTGGACCAGAAGCTTCAAAACCAGTAATGGAAGGCAAGGCCTTATTGTTTAAAATATTTTCAGACATTGATGTATTCGATATTGAAATTGACGCAACTGATATTGATAAATTTGTAGAAACCGTAAAAGCAATTTCACCCACTTTTGGAGGAATAAATCTTGAAGATATAAAAGCCCCCGAATCGTTTGAAATTGAAAGACGATTAGTAGAAGAGTTAAATATACCAGTAATGCACGATGATCAGCACGGTACAGCAATTATATCTTCGGCAGCCTTACTAAACGCATTAGAATTAGCAAATAAGAAAGCGGAAAATATCAAAATGGTAGTTTCAGGAGCAGGTTCGGCAGCGTTAGCTTGTGCTGATTTGTATGTGCTGTTAGGAGTAAAAGTAGAAAATATTTTGATGTTTAATAGCAAAGGATTATTGACCAAAAATGACCCATCGTTATCTAATTTACAACAAAAATATGCTAAGGATATAAAATCCATTTCGTTAGAAAAAGCATTAGAAAAAGCAGATGTATTCCTTGGATTATCAACTGCAAATATTATGTCGGCGAAAATGCTTTTAAGCATGGCAAAAAACCCTATCGTTTTTGCAATGGCAAACCCCGATCCTGAAATTGAATACAATCTTGCTATTGCCACCCGAAAAGATGTGATTATGGCAACAGGACGGTCTGATCATCCAAATCAAGTGAATAATGTTTTAGGATTTCCATATATTTTTAGAGGTGCATTAGATGTTCGTGCCACAAAAATAAACGAAGCAATGAAAATGGCTGCCGTAAAAGCATTAGCATCACTTGCCAAACAAAGCGTTCCTGAGCAAGTAAATATTGCATACAATCAGACTAAACTTATTTTTGGAAGAGATTACATTATTCCAAAACCATTTGACCCCAGATTAATTGCCGAAGTATCCCCTGCGGTAGCAAAAGCAGCTATGGATAGCGGTGTGGCATTAAATCCTATTTCAAATTTTGATGCTTATAGAGAAGAACTTTTAGAACGGTTAGGATCTGACAACAAAACAGTTAGACTATTAATCAATAGAGCAAGATCTGATGCAAAACGAGTAGTATTTGCCGAATCTGATCATCTTGATGTATTGAAAGCAGCACAAATTGCTCACGAAGAAGGAATTGCAATACCTATTTTGTTAGGAAATAGAGAAATAATATTAGAACTTAAAGAAGAAATTGGTTTTGATACTGATGTACTTATTATTGATCCAAAAGCAAAAAAAGAAAGCAGAAAAAGATTAGAATATGCCGATTTGTTTTACAAACAAAGACAAAGACAAGGCGTAGGATTACTTGATGCACAAAAATTGATGCGAGAACGAAATTATTACGCATCAATGATGGTAAAATGTGGCGATGCCGATGCATTAGTTAGCGGATATTCAAGAAGTTATCCTAATACTATAAAACCAGTGCTACAAGTATTAGGAAAAGCAACAGGAATTGCACTTTGTGCAACAACTAATATAATGATGACTGAAAGAGGACCTATTTTTCTGTCGGATACTGCAATAAACCCAAATCCAACTGCCGATGAGTTAGCAAAAATTGCATTGATGACTGCCAAAACTGTTCGAGCCTTTGGATTTGAACCTGTTATAGCAATGGTTTCGTTTTCAAACTTTGGATCATCAACCAATGAAAGTTCCAAAAAAGTAAGGGATGCCGTTGCGTATTTGCATAAAAATCATCCAAATTTAATTGTTGATGGCGAATTACAGACCGATTTTGCCTTAAATTCAGAGATGTTAATTAAAAAATTTCCATTCTCTAAACTAGCAAGAAAAAAAGTTAATACCTTGATTTTTCCAAATTTAGAATCGGCAAATATTACATACAAATTGTTAAAAGAATTAAATAAACAAGAATCGATAGGACCCATAATGATGGGATTGGATAAACCTGCTCATATTTTTCAGCTAGGAGCAAGAGTGGAAGAGATGGTAAATATGGTAGCTGTAGCAGTAGTTGATGCACAAGAGAAAGAAAAAAAAGCCATCAATTAGTATTATAATTAAACCCAAATTAGATGAATTTTATTAAAAATCCTGAAGAGCAATTTTCAGAAATTTTTTATAATTATTACAAAAAAACATCTTTTAGAACCTCGAGAGATTTTGGTTTCTTAAATCCATCTAAATGCAAACTGTAATAATCAATTAGAATTTTTAATAAAATTTGTCGCTCTTGGTTCTGAAAAACCTTATTAGTATTGTCAAGCTTCAAATTTAGAAGTGTTTTTAATAAATTTGTTTCAAATTCAGACAACGAACTAACTCCTTGATTGACTGAAAATGTACCTTCGGTCATTTCAAAATATTTTAAATCTATTGTACTAACTTCTGGGAAAAAACCTAAATGTTTAGTAATTTCGAGCATTAAAATTAAATGAAAATTTGAAACATCGTTTTGATTGTCTAACCACAACAATGCGGTTTTTAGATAATTAAAAAGAGACTCGTTTTTTTCTTCTTCATGAATCGAGTGATGCAAAATTTCGGAAACAAACATGGTAATGGTGCTTTTCAGAATATTTGTATGAATAGATTGAAACGGAATATCTATTTTTATTTCCTTAAAATATTCTAATCTGCCTTTGTTTTTATGGGTTGCTTCAATATCTAAAAGGGTTAATGGTTGAAAATAAGCAATTTTATGAGCTGTTTTTCTACCCGAAAAAGCATCCCTAACAAAATAAGATTTTAACCCATCGGATAGCGTAAAACATTTAATAATTAAACTTTTTTCTTGGTATTTTAAGCTCGATATTACGATTGCTTTGGTTTTTACTTGCATTTTTAACTCGTTTTTCAGATTGTCAAATTTAGTCTAAAAAAACATCTTCTTATTCATAGAAATTGTTTTAATATAATTGTACGACAATGATTATATTTGTATCGGTATAAAAATTTAAAAAAATGAAATTTCATTTAAAGAAAACATATAAATTTGCAATTATTTCGGCAACTTATATTACTCTGTTTACAACCGTTTTTGTTGTTTTTTTGTTGGTTTTATTTACAACATTAGATCTTGATTTTAAAGGGTTTGGTGGGCGTTTATTTATAATTTTGTTTGTTTGTTTTATAACTATTTTTTCTACATTTATTATTCAATACCGTGCAGAAAAATTTATTTATCAGCGGGTAAAGAAAATCTATGACGACATTTCATTGTTAGAAAATTCAAATTTTATCAATCAACCCATTACTACTGATATAGACACTTTGAAACAAGAGGTAAAAAGGTATGCTACGGATAAAAAATTAGAGATTGAAATGCTGAAACTTCGAGAAAATTACCGTCGAGAATTTTTAGGAAATGTGTCGCACGAACTAAAAACCCCTTTGTTTACAGTGCAAGGTTATTTATCAACCCTACTTGGAGGGGCAATGAATGATAAAGTAATTCGTAAAAAATATTTAGAAAGAGCTGAAAAAGGCGTAGAACGATTGATATACATTGTTCAAGATTTAGATATGATTACCAAGCTTGAAATAGGCGATTTGAATCTCGAAAAAACTTCGTTTGATATCATAAAAGTTATTCAAGCCGCTTTTGATTTATTAGAAATGAAAGCCTCAAAAAAAGATATTATTTTAATGTTCGATTCTAAATACAGCAAACCAATAAAAGTTTATGCCGATAAAGAAAAGATTGAGCAAGTTGTTATTAATTTAATTGTAAATTCAATAAAATACGGTCGAGAAAAAGGAACTACAGAAGTAGCCATAGAAAGTTTGAATGAAAATAAAGTAATTGTTAGAATTGCAGATAATGGAGAAGGGATTGAAAGAAACAATATCCATAGGCTTTTTGAACGGTTCTATAGGGTTGATAAAAGTGGTTCTCGGTCTGAGGGTGGTTCGGGTTTAGGACTTGCAATTGTAAAACACATCATTGAGGCTCACAACGAGAAAATATTAGTAGAAAGTAAATTTTCGGTAGGATCTGAATTTTCGTTTACGCTCGAAAAAGAGAAATTAATTTAAAAGAATAAATAAATGAGTTTGAAAAATATTTTTTTATTTCTGTGTTTTCAATCATTTGCACAAGAAATTCCAAATTTTACCGCACTTGATTCTTTATATAGAGAAGACCAGTTTTATATTGGAATAACTTATAATGCTTTGCAAGATATGCCGATAGGTGTTTCTCAAAAAAAATTTACGCCCAGTTTTTCAGCAGGTTTTTTGCGAGATATGCCAATAAATAAATCAAGAACGGTTGCTTTTGCAGCGGGTTTTGGTTATTCAATAAATAATTATAACGAAAATTTACTGATTACAACAACCGATGGAAAAGCTAATTATAGTGTAATTAATGGAACGAATTACGAAAAAAATAAATTAATTTTACACTATGTTGATCTTCCAATAGAGTTTAGATGGCGAACATCAACCCCTGAAAGCCATAAATTTTACAGAATTTACGGTGGTTTTAAAATAAGTTATTTGGTTTATGATTATTCCAAATTTATAGGCGAACCACAAGATTTTATAGTTTCAAACAATACCGATTTAAGTAAAATTCAGTACGGAACTTATGTTGATTTTGGATACAATGGATTAAATTTTTATGTTTATTATGGATTAAATTCTATTTATAAAACAGGCATCATTGATAATAAAAATATTGATTTAAAAACCGTAAATTTTGGTTTGATGTTTTATATTCTTTAAGAAAATAAATTTCTATTGAGGATTTATAGTTTTGGAACGGGACTTCTTTTTAGTAATTTACACTTCATTTTTATCCTTCCTTTTATACCAATTTTATAAGTATAATCGGTATAGTTCTTGAGGCAAAGTAGCTCATATCAATTTGTGTTTCGATAGCGTTCATAGGTTTATAAAATAAATATTGTCCAATTATATTTATATAAAAAAGTACTGCCCGGGACGATAATCTCGGGCAGTACTTTTTTATATCTCTATCTATTCTTAAAAAGGCAAATCGTCATGCTCCTCTTCCGTAACATTTGTTGCAGGTGCAAATGCTTGTGCAGCAGGCATTGGTGGTGTAGCTTGTTGTGGTGTAGCGGATGGTGTAGCTCCTGCTTTTTCAATTCTCCAGCCTCTTACGCTGTTAAAATATTTGGTTTCGCCTTGTGGATTTACCCATTCTCTTCCTCCAAGATTTATGGATACTTTTACCATTTCGCCAACGGCATAATTGTTCAATAAATCGCCTTTTTCTTGTGTAAATTCAATAATAATATGTTGTGGATACTGCTCTTCTGTGGTAACAACTAATTCTCTTTTTTTGAAAGAAGCACTAACTTGCTGTTCTGCCCCTAAAACTTTAATTCTTCCTGATACTTCCATGTTATTTATTTGCTAATAGCACTTTCCAAGCTGATAGTGCGTTGTTATTGTTTAAAAATTCTTTTGCTTTGTTATAAATTTTTGCGTCATCTTCTGAATTTAAAATCTCTTTCAGACTCAGATTTTCTGCCACAAATATATTAATTTCTTCCAAATTTGGCAAATTTTCTACATTTCCTAATTTTCCTAAATCATTGCCGTTAAAAATTGGATTTTCTTTTATAAAATTTGGTATGGCATCAACACCAATTCCTAATGTGGTTAATGGTTTTTCAACTTCAAACAATCCTAAATTTGCTCTCGAATACCAATTATTCCCTAATCGTGAAACTAAATCTATTTTATGTTGGTTTATTTTTCCTTCTTCATCCAAAATATTTTTATTAATATGAATTTTAATAACCTCACAAATAATTAAATTTCCGGCACCGCCTTCGGTTCCTAATGCAATGATTTCGTTAACCTTACATTCCATTTGAATAGGGCTTTCGGCTACTCGATATGGTTTTACAACCATAGATGGAATTTGTGTAAAACCTGCTTTTTCAAATTCGTTTACCCCATCTGGATATTCGGTGCTAGAAAGGGACATTTGTTGTACCATATCAAAATTTACGACATTAATAACCACTTCTCTTGTGTTTTCACAATTAATTAGCGTGTGTTTCATGGTATTATCTCGAAACTTTCGAGCAGGCGAAAACACCAAAATTGGTGGATTGGCACTAAATATATTGAAAAAACTAAACGGAGATAAATTAGGATTTCCGTTTTCGTCAACGGTACTTGCAAAAGCAATTGGGCGAGGTGCAACAGCACTCTGCAAATATCCTTGCAGTTGCATTGTTGAAATTTCTGATGGGGTTATACTAATCATTTTCTTTAATTTTTGGTATTTGTTTTATAAATTTATCAAATAATTGAATGGTTTTTTCGTTAATTTCTTGATAGGTTAATCTGTCTTTGGTTTGATAAAAAAGCATAAAAGCATACGATTTGTCAAGGTTTTCTATCAATTTATGTTTGTTTAATCGATAACATTCTCGAAGCACTCGTTTGAAATAATTTCTATCAACTGCGTGTTTAAAGTTTTTTTTTGAAACAGAAACACCCATTTTTATTTTTTGATTATCTTCTAAACTTATTGGCAGATAAGCTAATCGTAAAGGATATTTTGATACCGATTTTCCTTCTGAAAACATTAGGTTTATGGTATTTCTACTTTTAAGTTTTTCATCTTTTGGGTATTTGAAATTCATTTAAAATATAGATTCAAAATTTTACCCTACGCTTCCTTCTAATGAAATTTCTAAT
>DYPB01000186.1 GCA_020720185.1 Flavobacterium psychrophilum
TGGTCAGAATGTAATCTGGTGCTCCGCAACTCTGTCTTTTCGGTTCGTTGGTTGCTCTGATTGTTGGAACTAAACTTTCAATGAGTTGTTGTAAATCGCCTCTAAAAGTATGTTCAGTCGCATTACCTAACTTGTAGCGTTTATTTACATTATCGATGTATTGTTCTATTGTCATTTTTAAAATCCGTTTCAAATAACTACAAATGTATCAATTTTTTTGCGGTGCGATGGCAAAAAAAACAGCTCTTTTGCAAACTAAAGCATTGGCTTGTGTGTCGGGGCTTGCAAATGTGTTGTTTTGTGCGTGGGCTGTTCATTTATTCGTTTTTCTTTTTTTGTCTTTAAGTAGCAAATTGTCCGCTGTGTCGTTGTCTTTTTACACTTGTTGCCAACGGAAAACAATATGCGTATGTTGCCGATTTCGAAGCACTTTCGTATCAATTTAGCACTTTGTTCGTTAAAAGCACCAAAGTATCAAGTTGGCACGAAAGCCGGCAATTATCGGCTAACATATGTTAGTTGCATATTTTATTTATTATCAGTCTTTTCAATCATGTTTTTTACAAAATTCATCATCTCACGAATAGCATTTTCTGGTTTATCAGAAATGTTACTTGCTTCAACATTTTCTTCTGATTTGTTATGAAAATGTTTTGGAAACGTTTCAATATCTTTCCATTTGATATGCGGTGCATTATCATGTCGATAAATTGAACCGTCAACGTGTTTTCGTTCCCAGTGATAACTATATCTGTTCTCTAAATTTATTGAATACCAAACATCTACGAAACTATCGTCTTTTAGCTTAATTTTTAATTCATTAATAAAAGGTTCGTGAACATTATTTACAAATTCAGCAAATTCATTATCAACAATTTGCTTTAAAGCTTGTGTGTCAATAATCTTTTTGCTCATGCTAATTGTCTTAAAAATGTTTCTAATATTTCTTGTTTATAAAATAAATGGTCAAATCGTTGGTAATCTATCCTTGTGTCTTTTTCTTCAACAGTTCCCTGTTCGTACAATTTTTCAAAATCAATTGGTGTATCAATTTTGTATTGTTTTTGAAGATGGAATATTTCTGTTTTTACATCTTGTAAATTATTCCAAATAAAGGCAATAAGGCTTTGTCGTAAAAGTTCCTGTGGTGAATATCCAATTTTTACAGCGAAATCATTTATCTCTGTTTGTGGTATTGTAGCTATCATAATTTAATTTTTATTCAAATGTACGAATATTTTTTGAAATTTTTAGTCTTCTGTGAATAATCTTAATCTATCGCTTAAATGCCAATACATTCCGTCCCAAAATATGACATCATGTAATTTCTGTGCTTCATGAGTTATGCGTTTTCTCAAATTTCCATTTGTATCATACCAGCGGTTTATAACAACAGTTGGTGATGGTAAACTATATTTCTTTTTCTCATTTAAAACTGGTTGCCAAAAATAAACAATTAATTTTTCAACAATTTCCAAATCATCGCGAATTATTTTTTTATCGCTTTTAATTTTTCCAATCCAGAATTTTCTATTTCTTGTAATTAACTCTTTTTTATGATGATTACTATTTAATCTTGTGGCAAAATTTTGCTCAGTAATTCCACAATATTGTATAAGTTCAGTTTTTTTATGTTTCTGATAACCAGTTATTAAATACAATCCTAAATTATCATCAATATTATTTAAATCTTCATCGTTGTAAGGTCCTTGCCAATTAACTATATATGTTCTCATTTGTATTTTGTTTGGTCATCGTTTTTTTGCCACTAACGAAAAATGGTAGCCGTAGTTGCCGGATTTACAGCACTTTCGTATCAATTTAGCACTTCGGTTCGTTAAAAGCACCAAAGTATCAAGTTGGCACGAAAGCCGGCAATTATCGGCTAACATATGTTAGTTGCATATTTCATTCATTATCAAATTGTTTGTATAAATCATCAAGCTCAAAATCATCTAAATCTGTTAATAATTTGAGAGTTTCTCTTGGTATCTTATTTTTTATTCCTTTTATTACAATTTCGATTTCACGTTTTTTTTCACCTTTCGCAATTCCTTCTATCTCTGCTGTTTCAAAAGAGTTTTTCAAATCAAGATAATGCTTTAAACTATCAATATATTTTTGACGTTCTTCGGCGGTATATTTAGCTATCTCTGCAATTTTAAATGCTTTTTTAAATATTTTTTCTTGCAATTTTGAAGGAATTCTATCGAATTTGTGCAGATTTTTTAATAAGAAAAACCATTTGTCAAGATGAGTTTCTAATTCATCTTCCGTTTTTGTAAAATTCGGCATTTGAACGTAAACAAAACTCAATTTGTCATTAAATACTTTTTTTGTTATTTTACTTATTAAGCCGATTTCATCAACTACTAATTTGTCCTTATCTTTGTCATCAAATACAAAATCAAGTATTCCAACGCAATAAACAGCTTTTAATTCATAATTCCAATCACCTTTTTGAGCTTGCTCTTGAATTGGAAAAGTTGCATAATATAAACTTCTATCTTTGAAAAATTGTTGTTTAACTTTCTGTAATTCAACAATAAATTTTTCGCCACGTTCATTTTCGCAGTATAAATCAAATATTGCTTTTCTATCTGTATCAGCAGAACCTAAATGTTCTGTTTTTTTGTATGTTAAATCTTTGATTTTCTCCTTTGTTTTTAATAATTCGTTGAGAAAATCAATCAATAAATCTTTATTTGGTTCTGAGCCAAATAATTTTTTAAATCCAAAATCTGTGAATGGATTTACGTATATTTCTTTTATTTCTATTTTATTATCAATCTTTTGCATATTAATCAGTTTTATGCAAATTTACGAATATTTTAAATGTTTTCAAATTTTTATCGGATTATCTGTTTGGAAATCATTTATTGCAACTAACGTTTGTATAACCACACCTCATGGTGTGGTTATTTCTTTTTTATTCGTACTTGTCAAGTTTCACAAGGTTGTTAATGAAAACTTGTTTTTTATTTAGGTTTGAAAGATAAAATTTCCTAAATTCAACTAATAAATGCAACTTTTGATGGAGGTAAGATATAGAATA
>DYPB01000037.1 GCA_020720185.1 Flavobacterium psychrophilum
ATTGATTATAAGTGTTTTAAATTTATTTTATTTGGAGGTATAGGAAGGGAGCTCTCAGTCCTCTTTGGGCAAGATTATTTCCACAGAATAAGCACCATCGATGTGCATATAGCAATGAAAGAGCAGAGGGTCTGAAAGGGATTTGAACTGCTCTTTTTTTTAACCTATTTTGATCAAGTAACTTCGGGCAAGAAAAACGGATACAGAGCCGAAAGTTCTATTAAGATTTCGGAAAATGAATATTTGATTGCCGATGCCATAGCCATGCTACAAACTCCTAAAAGAAAAGAGTTGTATGCGATTGAAGTATTTAATGGGAATAATACCAATAGAGTTCACAACTCATTATTACAACATCTAAAAGCTTTATCTGTTGGAGAGCCAAGTAAACAATTTAAACTCAATTACAGCTCTCGTGTGCTTTGTGTTTTCGAAACTGAAAACAATATGCAAAACGTGATGAAAAGATTACAAGAAGATGAACATTTTAAAAAATCAAAGTCTTATTTTTTGTTTAAAACTTTGGAACAAGTGAAAATAAATATTTTTGAGGGTTGGTTGTTGTTTGGTGGAGAAATGGTGGGGTTGTTTTAGGAAAAATGTAAACAAAACAAAAGAGGTTGTCTTTTCGGACAACCTCTTTCATACTATTAAACTTGCTTATAATCGCTATGCCAAACAGCTTCTTCTGGACCATCACCCTTGTGACCGTCTAACTGAATCACAAAACTTTTTGCAGGAAAATAAGGTGTGATATGAATATCAAGCAAAATTCTATCTTTTTGGGTTTTATCCTGTTCAATTTTCATCACTGTGAATTTTTCTATCAAATTAGTTGGTCCTTTTATGCCATCTAAAAATTTAATAATCTGACTTCTCAAATCAGCTTCCGTTCTAGTTGTCCAGTTTTCAAAAGCTCTTCTGTTTAAGAAATCGAATAAAACTTTTGTAATATGGTCAAATACTCTTACCACAGAATAAGTTTGTAAACCTAAATTATCTCCATTGAATAATGTTTTTGCAGAGAATGCCATGATTTTGCTATACTCATTAACCATTGGCACAAGTCCCATTTTTTCTAATTCAGAGATTTCACTCTTTTTAAGATCAAAACGCACACTTTCTACTTCGTTTAATCCTCCAAATTTTTTACCAGCCACTACTTGCGACATTAAAGTTTTGTATAACTTTCCTGCCAAAGCTGTAGATGGTGGAACGTACAAATGATCTTCTTCGCCTATTTCATCTACTCTGTTTCTACCTAATAAATAGTTACAAGTCATTATGGTATTCGATTTAAAAACATCTCCACCTGTATGATTAGCATTAAAGAAAATATCAATTACATCATCTGGGGTTTCCAAATCTTGAAAATCGGTTAATAAAACCGCTTTATTATCGTGAGCAATTTTCGACCATTTATCTAAAACTGCGTTAGAACCCAAATAACCTGGAATTGAAAGAATTGAATAATTTTTTCTTAAATCCAAACGATCAAAGTTTTGCTTCAATTCATTCGATACATAATCGAAAAACAAGGTATTATCTAAATCTTTTAATTGTGAAATATCAGCATTTAAAATAGTGATATTCTTAATTTTATCGCTTTCGGTGTTTTTATAAAAAAGTGCCACACTTCTATAAGAGGTTTCTAATTCTTTTGATGTTTCTAAAGCATATTTTAAGTTAGCATTTAGCGTTTTTTTAGCTAAAGCCCCTTTTTTATTAGCCGATTCAATCATAGATTCGATAGAATTACTATCTTTCAATAATTCCAACCATAAATCGACTTTATTCATTAAATTAGTTCTTTCGCCTTCCCATTGTAAATCATTAAGAAAAATATTTTTTCTAGCTTTTCTGCTTGGGTTTAAATTGGAAAGTCCTTCAATTACATTTTCTAAAAATGCAAAACCACCATATTCGTTTAATAAGTGAATACTGCTAGATGCTTGACCTTGTACTTGTTGTTCAACAACTGTTTCTTGAGATTTTTGCTCTTTATTTTGTGTAGCCATAATTAATTTTGTGCTTTTTGTTTAGACGAATTTATTTCACTTTTTGCATTTTCAAGCAATTCAATAATGGCATTCTTAACCGCAGGATCTTGAATAGCTTTGATTAAACCTCTATTGCTAGAAAGTTGTTTTACAATTTTGTAGGCTTGCTCGTTTTCAGTACTTAATTTATTCAAAAATGGGCTATTTTCTTTGATTGATTTAGCTCCAAAATCGCCTAAATTTTTAAAGGTCATCGATTCTTTTAAATTAGAACCATCTTCTTTTGTAAATTCTAATTCTAAACTTGGTTTAAATTTTTCAAAAACTTCTTCAACTGTTTTTAAATCATACACCGCTTCAGGTGCCGTTGGTTGTTCATTAGTTAGCTTTTGAACAAGCAGGGTTCTGTTTGAAGGGATTTCAGCAATGGCTTCGTTAGCATCAACTTTTACTTCGTTCCCTCCAATTCCGTAGTTAAACATACTCATATTTACGTGTTTTTTAGATAAAATTAAATTGATGTAAATTAAATGAAAATTATTTTAATAATCATTATTGTTTTGTAAGTTTTTTATTTTAACATTTGTAGTTATGAGTTGTTTTTTGTATCATTAAGCCTTGCGTTTATAATAGTTTGATTTACAATAATTTAAAAATTTAACTAATGAAATATTTAAAATATCCTATCGACTTTAAAACCCTGTTAAAAGGAAATAATATAAATCAATGTGAGATTCAAGAGTCTATTGCCTACAATATTATGTTAATAATTACGACCTCTTTTGGAGAAATTCCTGAAAAAAAAGAGTTTGGATCCATTATTTGGGATTTAGAGTTTGACCAACACATCAATAGAAGGACATGGGAAGAAACGGTGAAAAATTCATTATTTGAATCTATTTCAAAAAACGAACTTCGCATGAATCTTACTAGTGTGGTTATTACTTTAGATGAGGTAGAAGATAGAGAACTAAAAATGAGCATCAGAAGAAAAGCAAATATAATAGTAAAAGGAATCATCAAAAATAGTTTGATTCCTTTTGATTTTCATACTAAATTAAATATCAGTCCAATTTCTCAATAAATTAGGAACAAATGAAAGACAAAAAATTTATCCAAATAAAAAACAGAATTCACAAACAGTGTTTAGAATTATGGGGAATTGACGATTTAGAAATGGCAGACCCATTGATAATGATGCTTTTAGATGTTATTATTTATGAGGTTTATTATCTTAATCAAGAAGTTATTGATTCTGATGCTAAAATTATAGAGCGTGTTGCCCAGCAAGTTACACCCAATAGCTGGAGTTTGCCCATGCCTGCCCATGCATTAGTGAGTACGGCAACTAACAATGGAATTACTATTATTAATGAAGAAACCGAGTTTTCTGTAAAGAATAATTTGAATCAAAACACTAGTACGGCCATTTATTTTACGCCTTTTACTAAAGAAAAAATCATTGAAGGTTCGGTTAAATTTCAGTATTATGACAATTATTTGCTTTATAATAATTCGGTTGAAGCATTAAAAAATAAAATTTCAGACTATAAGGTTTGGATAGGTATTGATTGTGACGAGGCTATTTTAACAGATTTAGAAGTACTAAAAATCACATTTCTTACACAAAATTCATCGCTCGACCATTTATTAAAATTTGTAGAAGTTAGAGATATTAATGGTGCTATAGTAGAAAAAACAAATGAAAATTACACCGAAGTTGAAGATAACAAGCATTATACAGAAAGTATAAAAACACATTACAGCAATTATATTTACAAACTATTTTTAAAGCCTGAAAATTTGGTTTATAAAAACATTTTAGAGCAATTTTCCATCACAAAAGAAGACATCAAATGTGGCGAAGCTCAATTGAATGTAGTTTGGCTAGAGCTTACTTTTCCAGCCGTTTTTACCAAAGAAGAATTGGATAAAATAACCATAGCCATTAACACTTTTCCTGCAATCAACAGAAAACAAAACCATATCAGACATCACTTAAATAAAGAAGGGCGTTTGTTTTCTATGAAAGGCACAAGCGAATCACATTTTTTAGATGTTCATAAAATAACCGACGAAAAAAATAATGAATTCATTGATAGTATCAAATTTCCAATAGATGCTATTCAAAACAAAACATACACACTGTTTCATGGCGGTTTGGAAAACTATGACCCTCGAAATGCTAAATTCTTCCTTAAAAAATTAGCCCGTGTTTTAAGAGAAGATGTAAGTGCTTTTTCGAGCATCAATGCCGATTATATCGACTCAACCATGGCAAGAATTAGCGAAGAAATCAATGCTATTGAACTAAAAATAAACATCAGTTTTAGCGATATTAACAACAAAGACGACGTTTTTGCACTAATCAATACCACCGAAAAAGTAAATACGTTATACTGTTCCTACTGGACATCAGAAGGCGAACTGGCCAATGGTTTCAAAAAAGGAACCATTTTAAAACAAGCTTCTTTATCAGAATTAGTAGCCGAAACAACTGTTCTTCAAACCACATCGATGGGTGGTATATACAGAACTGATAAAGCCGAAAAACTCATCAATATGCGCTATGGTTTTTTAACCAAAGAACGCCTAGTTACAACCCAAGACATCAAAGCAGCCATACAATTTTATTTAAGAAACACCACCAAAGAAATTACTATTAAAGATGGTGTAGGAATAAGCTCAACTAAGAAAAAAGGACTTTTTAGAACCATAGATGTTGCCATAACACTAGAAAACGAAAACCAACTGGAAGCCAACAGCAAACAAAAGATGGAACGTTTTTTAAAAGAAACATTGGAAGAACAATCAGTGATGAACATTCCTTATCAAATAACAATCAACTAAAACCATGAACGAATTAAATTATAGTCCAAGTTTAGTATCAGCCATTAAATCGGCAAAATCACTCGCTATTCAAGATGGTCAGAGCACTTATGGTGTGTCGCATCTTGCCATTGCATTACTGTATGAACCAACAGGTTTGGTCGAGGTGCTTCGCAGTCTTTCTAAAGATATAGAATACATCAAAGAATGGTTTGATGTGCGAAGAGAAGTTTATACCTCAAACCCGTCTAATGACAACATAATTATTGCCGATGAAGAAGTTGAAAAAATATTCAACGAAGCCAATTTCAATAAAATTAGATTAGGGTCTGATTATATTGATGCGTTTTCGGTATTTATAGCCATTACAAAACCTGGATTAGTGTATAGCGACCAGCAAATTGATGGACTAAACTTGAGTGAAAAAGAACTTTTGAAACACTTTGGGCTGCGAAATAATCAAAAAACAGTAACGCTTTTAAACGATTTAAGTGATGGAGATGAAGTAAAAGAAACTATCGAAATTCCGTTTTGCGAATCCATATATAAAGAAAGTATCATTCAGGAAGGAAAGACCATTATTGGACGAAATAAAGAAGTTCGTCTTTTATTGGAGAATATTGAACGTTATGAAAATCAAGGGGTTTTATTGGTTGGTGAATCGGGTGTTGGAAAAACCAGCATCATCAGAAATTTGATTGCCTATTTGCACGAAACCGATATGAACTTTTTTGAAGAAACGATAGTTTTATCTCTAAATTCATCAAAATTAATGGCGAATTGTGCCAACGAAAACGAAATTTCCAAAAAACTTATCGAAATTTTTGAACGCATTACCAAAATTGGCAAAAGCATCCTTTTTATTGATGATATTCAAGTAATTTTAAATTCAAATAACTCAAAATCGGGTGCGGTTGTTCATGTTTTGAACACCCAACTTACCGAAGGAGCAATCAATATTATTGCTACTATTGATGCCGATTCGTATAGAAAATCTATTGAAGGTACATCCATCAGTAGTAAATTAGAAACCATAATTGTAGAAGAATTAGAACATTCATTGCTTTTAGAATGTCTAAATCTGTACAAACAAAAATTAGAAAAACACTATAAAATTGAAATTCTCGATGAAGTAATTTCCGAAGCCATTGGGCTTTCTAAACGCTTTTATAAAGAGAAAAAACTTCCCTTTGGAGCCATTGATTTAATGGACAGAACAGCCTCTGCGGTAACGGTTTCCAACAATAATTCACTAGCTGAAATTATAAAATTAAAAGAAGATATTGCCGATTGTGATGCCAATGATGAAAGCAAAATTAATTTATTAAACAAAGAAATTTATAACCGAATAAGTTGTGTGGTGCTGAGCAAAATTGATGCGGTTGAAAACAAAAAGAATGACAAAAAAATAGTTCCCACTTATCAAGATATTGAAAAATTAGGCAATGATATTGAGCAAATTGCTAAAGAAAAATTCATAAAAATTTCCAAACAAGAAATCATGGCAGTGGTTTCCAACGCAACAGGAATTCCGCTTGGAAAAATCAATTCGGGCGAAAAAGAAAAACTCCTAACCATTGAAGACAAACTGCAAGAACGAGTAAAAGGACAGTCGCACGCCATTAAAACCTTATCGGAAGCCATCATCGAATCTCGAAGTGGATTGAGCAACCCAAAACAACCCATCGGTTCGTTTTTCTTTCTTGGTCCAACAGGAACAGGAAAAACAGAACTTACAAAATCATTAGCAGAGTTACTGTTTGACGATGAAAATTCGATGATTCGTTTTGATATGTCTGAATTTAAAGAAGAACATTCTGCAGCCTTATTATATGGTGCTCCTCCAGGTTATGTGGGGTATGAAGAAGGTGGAATGTTGGTAAACAAAATTCGTCAAAAACCTTATTCAGTAGTGCTTTTTGATGAAATTGAAAAAGCCCATTCCTCGGTTTATGATGTGTTTTTACAAATTATGGACGAAGGAAAAATTCATGATAAATTAGGAAGGGAAGGCGATTTTTCTAATTCAATAATCATTTTTACATCAAATATCGGTAGCCAATGGATTCAGGAACAGATGGAAAATGGTCATTTACCAACCTCGAACCAATTAATTGACATAATGAGCAACGATTTTAGACCAGAATTTTTGGGTCGTTTAACCGAAGTTGTACCCTTTGCTCCAATCAATATCGAAGTGGCAAAATCCATTTTTAAATTGCATTTAAGTCGTTTGCAAGAACAATTAATTGCTATAAAAAACATCTCCTTTGAACTGTCAGACGATGCCTTGGAATATTTGACCAACAAAGGATTTTCAAAAAAATATGGTGCTCGTCCAATTGCAGGAGTGATAAGAACGTATTTGAAGAAAACCATTTCAAAACTTATAGTTTCTGAAGCTATTTTAGAAAACGAATCGATTGTTTTGGATATTAAAAACGATGAATTTATTTGGGAAAAGAAGTAAACCATGAAGAAATTAAGAAATATAGCTATTTATTATATCGTTTTAGGACTTTTATGTGGCACCGTTTTCTGGTGGTGGCTTTTTGGTCTGTGGCGATTAGCTGTTGTAGGTGTCGTTTTAGGAGCTTTGTATCTTTTTTTACGATTTGTTTGGGGTTTAAAAACCAATACTGATGAGCAACCAAAAAACAAACTTATCATTTGGGATATTTTGTTTTATGCCCACCCCATACTCCTAATTGCGCTTGTTTTGTGGTATGTAGAAAAACCGTTTAACCAAACTATTGTTTTGCCCAAAGAGTATGAAGGTGTCGTAGTAATAGATTATGACCGTGAAAGCGGACAACCCAAAGAAAGGATAAATACTTTTTTAGGATTGGGTGGGTCTCGATTAATAAAAGTAAATAAAAAGGGCTATGCTAAAACCCAGTTTAAAGTCGAAGATATTTTTGTACCAACTTTTGGTTCGCATTCAGGTGCAACACTCAAAGGGCTACAAATTTTTTATGAAAACGATTTAGAGAATGAGATACCTTTTTTCTCTAGAGAGAGATTCAGTGATGATGCAGACGAATTATTTAAAAAAATAATTAAACATAATCTTCTCGTTTCATTTAATTATTATTATAATGATAAGCATACTGTTTTTGTTGTAGGCAAAGGGAAAGCGTACAATAAATATTTTGTTACAACAAAACCAATAAAAACAACTTTTGATTACTCTTTCGAAGCAGACTCTTTGAAAATGGAATATCAAAAACAAATAGAAAACCTAGAAATAGAAAACCTAGAAAAACAATAAATTATGCTACCAATACACATTAACTTCAATGCCTTTATACCGAAATCATTAGGCAAAACCATGTTGAGTTATTTTGAAAATGATGCTCGTTTTAACCCAAAAGTAATGCCAAATTATGCAGAGTTTAGACAAAAGCTAATAAAAGCAGACAGCTATGGTTTTAAATGGCTGGAAGAACCAGCACATTTTGCAACGGATTATTATTGTTCAACCGATACCATTGATTTTCATGATAAAGAATGTTCTAATAATCATACTAAAAAATTAAGTATTGCTATGCAATTTGATATAGCAAAAATAGGAAATTACTCATTTTTAGATTCAGCTTCTATTTTTAAACATACTCATGGTAAAATAAGCGATTTAAACCAACATTCAGACGAATCACATCGTATAGAAGCATTTATTCGAACTGTGCCTATATATTATGGAGGAAGCAAAACAGGAAGCATCCCAACCAGAATACAATATGAAGGAATTTGTAAAGATGCTTTGTCAGCTACATCCAAAGAAATCCCGCTAAAAACCAGTATAAAAAACACATTAAGCGGTGTATATTTCCATAGAGTAGGAACACGAGTGCCTAATGATAGCAGTGTTATTGAAGTTGCTGCTTCGGCGGGATACCCATTTACGCCAGGTATTGTTACTCCAAATATTGATTTTAACTTAAAAATTACACTACATTTAAATGGAAAATCATTGCGAATAACCATTAATGGAGAACATAATAATTTTCCAGCCTACGAATTGGTGGTTGATGGTAGAGTAGATTATAAGTATAAACCAACTGATGGTGGACCAGATCATAATAATTTGAGTAGATCAATGAAGTTTAGTAAAACTGTTTATAAGCAATTAAGTGATTGGGATTTGAGGCAAATTGAATCTTTGAATCATTCAAGTTTTCAAGGGGAATCATTGTTTGGTAGATAATATTTTAAAAACAAACCAATGAACCTAGACACCACCCAAATTAAAAAACAGGTAAACTCTAATTTAAGAGCCGAAATTTTGTTTTATGAATTGCAACAAATTCTTAAAACAAATAACCACGTCTTTGTAAAATTTGTTGGCGTTTCTAAAAGAAACCAATCCAAAGATATTGTGGATATTTCCACCATTTTATTTCAAGACGAAACAGGATTTACCAATGAAGCCGTAGATACGCCTATATGTAGCGAACTTTTAAAACTAATTAAAAAAAGAAATTTTGAAGGAGCCCTTGTAAAAATAAAAGCCCTACAAGATGTTATAGCGGCAAATGCTACTGTGCTTACCACAAACGGAATGAAAGCCGATTTGCCAATTATTTTGCAAACAGCACATGCAGCAATTACCACCAAAAGCAACCTGCAAACCGATCTTATCAAACAACGTAAATCGTTTACAAACACCAACAAAGGAGTATATAAAGAACTGTATGCTTACATAACCGATGTATGCAAATTAGGAAAAATAATATTTCAAGGCACTCCAAAAGCCGAAGAATATACTATTGAAAAAATATTGCAAAAAATGCATGTTACCAAATAATCTCGTAGTTCTTTCACAACATAACAGTGTAAATAAAGCGGCATGGCAAAAGGAGTAAAAAAAATAAAATGGGTACCCAAAGAAGGAGATGCAACTGTTTTTTCTGAACTTTCAAAACCCAATAAATTATTGACAATAGAGCCCGATAAATGGGTTTGGTTTGAAGTGTCAGAATGGGAAGCAGGTACTACAGATGCCGAAAAAAAGAAAAAAATTACTTGGATGAAGCAAAACACAAATAGAAGAGAGGTGTTAAATTATTCCGTATTAGATTCAGACCATCTATATGCGATGAGAATAGCCAAAAAACTATGCGGTGTTTATACCTATTATGTAGAAGCGAGTTTACTTGGCAAACGAGATTTTAAAAACATAACAGGATTAAAAGTAAGGGGATATTGCCAAGAAAAGATTGTAAAAAGCTTTTGGACGGTGAGGCAAAACTCTTCTAACGAAAGAGAAAATCATGTTTTTTCTTACGGAGAAGTAATTTATTTGCAATTAGAAACCGAAGGGTTAAATGGTAGTAAAGTAATTGTTGACGTTTACAATATGCAAGTTGGAGCAGATAAATTAGTTCATACTTATAACAATGTTGCTATTACTGATGGAGAAGTTAATCTGAAGATTACAAATAGTACCATGTGGAGAGGTAAAATTTGGCACATAAAAGATGAAGAGAAGTTTTATGTAAAAGTAAAAAGTACTTCGGGCAAATATATTTCTGATGGTAAAGATACTATTCACGCTCGGTTTTTAAAAATAAAAGATGAAACAGTGCCTACTACTTTTGAAAAACCATCCAACCAAACCCCCTTAAAGATAGATAAGCCAGATTTAAACGTAAAAAACTATCATCCTTGTAGGTATGAAAAAATTATTATTTATGATCCTTTAGACACTCCGATAACCCTTTTTGCGGAAGGAAAAACATTTTTAAAAAATGAAACAAAAAGCGTTCGTGTTGAAGAGCAAGAAGTGTTTTTTGATTTTAATAAACATACTATTAGACCCGATGCTCAGATTGTTTTAGATGATTTGTTAAAGTTTTTATTGTCAAACGAACACCTACATGTTTCTTTGTCTGGTCATGCAGACGACAGAGGTGAGCTAGATTATAACCAACACTTGTCTGAAAAAAGAGCCGATGAAGTACGGTTATATTTATTTAAAAAAGGATTAGACAAAACCAAGTTTAATATTGCAGGTTATGGCGAAGTAAGGCCAAAAGCATTAGGAAACACCGAAGATTCGTATCAAAAAAATCGCAGGGTAGACATCAAGTTTTCGTATGTAGAGTATAATGCTCCTGTTATGGTTTATGAAACCATTGCATCATCTTATCAAATAAAGAAAAAAATAAAACTAAAAATAGAGAAAAGAAAAACTAATAAATGTTTTAGAGACGGTAAAGAAAAACACACCCAAGAAATAGTTGTAAAATCAAACACCAATTTGGGACCTAGCACCACGGTAATGACAGCCGAGGAAATAACCCATGAAGCCTATTCTTATATAGGGTCTGATTTTAAAACAAAATATCTAAAATACTTGATAAACTATTTAAACCCTTTGGGTACAACTTATAACTCGTTTTTGTTTTATATAAATACCTGTGCCTATTATGCCAATAAGAATAACCCAACGCTGCAAATAAAGGTATATCCAGATGTGGTATGGATAGGGCATTTTCAGTATAACTATGCCGAAAGAGGAGCTTATTTTTTTCATGATAAACAATTTGCTCTCAAAACAGGAATCTCCGATGTAATAGACGAACTGACTAATAGCACAGTTTTTAAATTTCTTAAAATACTTCCCTCTACTTGGGTGCTTGAAGCCTTGCTACAATACATAAAGCATGAAGCTATGAGTTTTACTTACGGGATTCATGTAATGCATGAACGCAGTTTAGAAAAACGAGGCGAAGCCTTATCGCTTGTTGGCAAAGAGATAAATTTACTAATTGAAACAAAATATACCAAATATGCGGCTGCGGCAGTGGTTTATTATTTTGTAATGCTGGGTATTATTATTGACCTTGTAATGATATACCTTACTAGAGGTAAAAACTTAACAGGCAGAGTAGCAAAAATTGCAAAAAAAGTAAAAATCCTAAAAAAAATAATTGATGATACTGGAGTAGAAATAGTACCACCCTCTATTGCCATAAATGCAGGAATGTATTATAAAATGCAACTAGATGGCAGATTAGCATTAATTTATGAAGCCAATGTAAACATAAACCCATTAATAGCCATTAACTTTATAAGAGATTTTGACTTGATAAAAATGCTACAAGCCAAGCCAGAAGCTGTAAAAGGAAAAAAACCAGCACCAAAAGAGCTAGACGAAAACAAAAACTTGGTGCTTGAGGCTATGGACTATATAGGCATTAAAGAACTTAAAGGAACATTTACAGTAGTAGGCGAATTGGCATTAGAAACTAACGTAAAAGTTAATGTATTAACCAATACCTATGATATTAAAGACAAACTGGGCAACTTGGTTAATAATGCTAAAGCGACTGTTACTAGCAAAGAAAAGGTAAAGATAACAATTGCGATATTTGGAAAGTTTGAAAATGAGTTTAAGTTTTTTTCAATCACAAAAGTATCTGGGGAAGTTTCTTTAACGCTTAGTGGTTCGGCAACTTTACAAACTACGTTTAAAAAAACAGAGGGCATAGGGCTATCCTTAAACAAAAAACTTATTTTCACTGGGATAAAAGGCGTTTTTACAGGGCATGTGAAAGTTAAGAATGGTCTTTTAGGCAATTTACTCGACTTTAGCCCCAACGGTGGCAAGCCCATACCGTTTACATTAATAGAGCCGCACGATATCGATTTTGGTACTATTCAGTTATTTAACCAATCTTAAAAAAAAGTAAAATGAAAAAAATAATTTTTAGTATACTAATTTTAACAGCTTTGCAAAGTTGTTCCCAAAAACCAGAAACCATGATAAATCAAAATAAGAATATTACATCCGATAATATAGTAGATGAGTTAGGCAAACAAGTAAAACATTATGATAAAGAAATAATGTATAAATTTAAAGTTGGAAACGAATATTGCTATGTAGAAATATTAATAAACGATATTCCAGTATATAAAGAATTTAAAGAGCCATTATCGAGTACTGCTTTTGATATCAATCATACTATTTTTAAAAGTGGCACTCAAAAATTAACTTACAAAATATATCCTGTAGGAAAAATAGAAGATAGTAATGTTGCATTTAATACTTTAATTGATAATACTAATTTAGAGCTTACATTAAAATCATATGATAACAATAATGCTAATGCAGAAGATGTAGTTTATAAAACCTATAAAACTCCAGTAACTGTTAGAAAAGACGAGTATGGCAATGGCACGGATATATTTATAGGCACAGGCAAACCCTATTATGAGGGTAGTTTTACCTTCGAGGCACAAGTGCCACACGAGCTACACCCACCATTTGAAAACGCAAAAAATTTGCGAAAAGAAGATCCTATATTTCTGCAAACCCAATTGCTCAAAAAATATAAAGAAATTTGGAACGTATATCAAAACAAAGAATATGATAATATTGCTAAAACATCCTATGATTTTTTAAAAAATCAGTTCAAGGCGGAATACGCTTCTCAAAAATTTATAAAAGAGGCTTGGGACGAGAAAATAGATATATACAAATCCTCAACATTTGAAATGCAACCGATAGAAAAGTATAAGATGGAGTTTTTTGCCGATGGCAAGTTAGTTGCCTTACTAATTGATTCAAATGACAATCGATTCAAACGAAACTCTGCCTTGTGGGCAAAAGTAGATTATGATGGAGGCTTGAGACCTTATTTTTCTATTTGTTACTTCTACATTCCCGAGGGCGAAACCGAGTTTAAAGTATATTAATATGAAACCATTTTTAAAACAATTATTATTTCTTTTTTTGGGAGTTAGCCTCACAGCTTGCTCTCAAAAAAAAGAAACCATGATAGCACAAAACCCCAATATTAACGCCGAAAACATAGTAGAAGAATTAAACAAACAAGTAAAACATTATGATAAAGAGACTTATTATGTTTTTGGAATTGGAAATCAGATGTGCTTTGTTGAAATATTAATAAATGATATTCCTGTTTACAAACAATTTAATGAACCCGCATGTACAACGGGTTTTGATATTAACCATGTTATTTTTAAAAGCGGCACACAAAAACTAACCTACAAACTCTATCCTGTAGGAAAATTAAAAAATAGCAATACTGAATTTAATAATTTAACCGATGATACAAAATTGGAATTAGAATTAGGGTCATACGACAATAAAAATGAAAATGCTGATGATGTAGTTTACAAAACTTACCAAACTCCAGTAACTGTTAGAAAAGACGAGTATGGCAATGGCACGGATATATTTATAGGCACAGGCAAACCCTATTATGAGGGTAGTTTTACCTTCGAGGCACAAGTGCCACACGAGCTACACCCACCATTTGAAAACGCAAAAAATTTGCGAAAAGAAGATCCTATATTTCTGCAAACCCAATTGCTCAAAAAATATAAAGAAATTTGGAACGTATATCAAAACAAAGAATATGATAATATTGCTAAAACATCCTATGATTTTTTAAAAAATCAGTTCAAGGCGGAATACGCTTCTCAAAAATTTATAAAAGAGGCTTGGGACGAGAAAATAGATATATACAAATCCTCAACATTTGAAATGCAACCGATAGAAAAGTATAAGATGGAGTTTTTTGCCGATGGCAAGTTAGTTGCCTTACTAATTGATTCAAATGACAATCGATTCAAACGAAACTCTGCCTTGTGGGCAAAAGTAGATTATGATGGAGGCTTGAGACCTTATTTTTCTATTTGTTACTTCTACATTCCCGAGGGCGAAACCGAGTTTAAAGTATATTAATATGAAACCATTTTTAAAACAATTATTATTTCTTTTTTTGGGAGTTAGCCTCACAGCTTGCTCTCAAAAAAAAGAAACCATGATAGCACAAAACCCCAATATTAACGCCGAAAACATAGTAGAAGAATTAAACAAACAAGTAAAACATTATGATAAAGAGACTTATTATGTTTTTGGAATTGGAAATCAGATGTGCTTTGTTGAAATATTAATAAATGATATTCCTGTTTACAAACAATTTAATGAACCCGTAGTAATATTCGGAGGATTAAAACTTACGTTAGATATAGAAGTTAAAGTGGGCTGGTTTACTAGAAGTTATAACATTGAAGAAATAGTAATAGAAAAAGAAGAAAAATCTTTAGGAAAAAAATATATAACCGGTTAAAATAAAAATCATTATGGAATCACACGATTATAAGAAACCATGGTATGAGTTATACACAAATGTTGGTTGTTCTGGGATAATTTATGTAAATGATATTTATGTAAATAAATACTTTGGTAAAAAAACCAAGGATGGTTTTCTTGGCGGTCAAGTACCCATCAATCAAGTGCTATTGCAGAGCGGAAAATACAAAGTGAGAGGGGTAATGTTTCCAAGGTATGGGGAAAACACCTTAAAAGGAAGTAAAATGGCAATTGACTTCGATTTATCCGATGTTGATTTTGAAACCTATGGTCGTGGTCGCTGGAAAGAAACCAATCATGAATTTCGAACAAGTATAGAAAGTCCAGATGGGGAATATGTACCCAATCCTGACCCCAATGCAGAGTATGGCAATATGTATGTAAGCCCATTAGACAAGCTAACAACTTATGTATTAGAAGCAGAAATAGAAGTTGAATTACCTTTTGTTATAGATGGTTGGCAAAACTCGGTAGATTTATCCAAACAAGATAAGAATATATTGTTTAAAGACGTATTGGCTTATTACAGACAAATTCACGCCTTACTAAAAGAACACAATGCAGTTAAATTTTTAGAACTATCGCAAGAGAAGATGAAACTGCAAGAAACAGCATTTTATCTAAATGAAGAGAAAAAGGAAGGCCTACGACAAGATGTTTTATCTCTTTTTAATGAAAATTTAGAAGTAGAACCGCTGGTAGAAAGCGACCTAAAATTAGAACTTATGGGGTATGGTAAATTGGTTCGATTAATCAAGTTAGATGGTAGTGAACCATTGCAGTTTAAAAGTCCAAATATTAAAGAGCAAAGTAATGTAGAGCTAGAAGTAAAACTACACATGCGAACCATAGAAAAAGGATTTAGTATAATATAAATTTATGGATAGACGACAATTTATTAAACAAACGAGTATTGCAACAGTTGGAATAATAATAAGTTCAAGTTTAGTTTCTTGTTCTAGTGAAGCTTTAAAATTAAGCACACTTATAGGAAAACCAAAGCAAAATTTATCAAATTTTATAAAAGAAGGTGATGATTTTTTTTCGTATTATACATTAGAAAGCAGTGATTTTGAACATGATTTTGTTGATGGCGACAAAGCATTTTTATTTGCTAGTTCCAATAAGATAGTTGGTTTTACTATTAAAATAGAAGGAGTTTCTGATGTAGAAAATTATATTGAGAAATTAAATTCTCTCTATAATGAAAAAATAAAAGTAATAGACAATATCTTTGGAACAGAATATCTTTGGAAAGCAAAAAATAAACACATTAAGTTGTGCTACACAAAACCTTATGAAGGTTTAGAACAAAACATGCATTATAGCGAGTATGATGTCAATAGTAATTTAATTGTATTTTAATAGCTTATTTTGGAAGAAAAATTAGCCTACACCAATGTGCAAGTAATAGACGGCGTACTTCCCATAACATTTTATATCCTAGAAGGCAAAACAGAATTTGAAGTTATATAAAAAAGTTGATGAACCTAGACACCACCCAAATAAAAAAACAAGTAAACTCTAATTTAAGAGCCGAAATTTTGTTTTATGAATTGCAACAAATTCTTAAAACAAATAACCACGTCTTTGTAAAATTTGTTGGCGTTTCTAAAAGAAACCAATCCAAAGATATTGTGGATATTTCCACCATTTTATTTCAAGACGAAACAGGATTTACCAATGAAGCTGTAGTATTACATCTGACAAAAAATAGTATTTATCATAATTTGCCTGAGTTGCTGTTTCATCCGTTGAGTATTAGCAATGCTACAATGTCTAATAAAGAAATTGTAAACGAAGTCAAAAAAAACAAGGAAATAGAAGAATCTACTTTAGATTTTTTTATGCCTTTGGATAACGAATTATTTAAACTAAATGCTAAATTATTAAATCGAAGTCTTCATTTATTTAATGACAACAACGCTTTGTTTTTTAATATTCTTGACGAGCTTTTAGCCATTGATTATGAGTTGAGTAGCCGTCAAAAGCAGAACTTGTTTTTATTTCTGTGCGAAGGCGATAAACGAAAAGAAAATTTGCCCGAATTGGAAGAACTCTTAAGTTTATTACTAGAAAATCCTGTGAAAATGAAATATAAAAAGCACACCATCAATCAATCGCCTTATTTAGGATTAGGCAAAGCTGTTTTAGGATTTGATTCAGGGCTTTGTGGTGCATTTGAAAGCGAAATAGATGATTTAGAAGTAACCTTGTTTTTTGACGGAACGATAGATTACTCCATTTTGACAAAAAAAATTGATTTAACCAAAAAACTATTAGAATATTTCATAATTTCAGCACGGAAAATTCACATTTTATTTTTTAACAATTATCAATTAGGCATAAAACTAAACGAAAACTATTTAGGAATTAACACCATAATTTAAACCATGACCACAATACTTCCATTTTTTTTAAAATACCTTTTGGCTCCCTTTTTAATATTGATCATATCCTTTATTATGGGACAATTTTCAGCCATAAAAGTAAAGGTAAAATCGGCAATTATTTTTGTGCTTTGTTTTTCAATTTTAATAGCAATTACCAGTTTATTTGCTTTTTTTAACAACGAATTCATTTGGTTTGGATTACTATTTTCTATTCTTTATTATATTCTTTTGGGAATTGGATTGTTGTATTATATGAATACCAATTTTTTTAAAGGCATCGGAATTATGGAATCATTGCTTGGTAAATTTTTCATTTTCCTGATAGTAACCATTTTATCGTGTTGGATCTACTATTTAGTGTTCAATTTAATAGCCATTTCTGGATATGTTCATTATATTATGTTTACTATTTTATGGGTTTTTGTACCGTTTTTGTTTTCAGAATTAAAGCAAAAATATGTAGCTATTCCATATCCGTTTTACGAACATTGGAAAGTTGGAAGTGGTCGAACAGACAATGAATATTGGGACAACATAGACAAGTTTCATTTGATGCAGGTTTCCATAAAAATTAAGAAACGAACCGACTCAGAATTTTTCTCAAAGTTTGATGTAAAAATTGCACAAGAAGTAAATCTGGGAAGTTGGTTTGATAAATTTATTGAAGATCAAAACTATCGTTTTCCAAATGACGCCATCGAAACCAATGCCAATGATGAAAATATGGGTTGGATATTCTATACCTCAAAATACTTTAAATTTCCATTATTTATTAGAAATTTAGATCCCACAAAACCAATTGCCGAAAGTAACATAAAAAATAAACAAGTGATTTTTGCTAAGAGGGTTTCGTTGAATAATGAAAATGAGAAAGAAAATCTAATTGAAAATGAAAAATCTACCAACAATGGATAAATTTCAATTTATAAAACATCCATTAAAAGAGAACGATACTATAGAAAGTGTCGCTCAACATTTTGG
>DYPB01000038.1 GCA_020720185.1 Flavobacterium psychrophilum
TTATAAAGCAATAACCCAAAACGAACGACAAAAGAAGAACGAACCGCTAACACGGATTTGGCAAAAGTGCTGGTTCAGTGCTTCGGATAACAGTTTTTCGTAAATCTGAAGTGTGTGCTTCTGATGAAGTTTAGGCTAACCAAATTCCCAACTTCTGCAAGCCATCAAACATTGGCGGTCAGTTTAGTAGCGGAAGGGAAACGCATAAATTACATTTAAGAACAAAATATTGATAAACAAAAAACTCCATACGGAGTTTTTTTTGTTTATCAGAGTATTCTAAAAATATGTAGATAATCCAAAAATAAATCCATCAGTTATTGCAGGGGGATTTCCAAAAATATCTCGTTGTTTTTGAAAACGATAATTTAATCGAATTACAGTTTGTGAAGTTGGTCTAAAACTAATGGCAGGCATAATGCTCCAAATATCCTCGCCGATATTTCCGCCAGTTTCATCAAATTTTCCAACATTCCAATCTACATACTCCAATCGGCAAGCCACATTCAAAACCGCTTTTTCCCAATCTAATATCTTTTGGGTCAAAACAGGTTGGACAATATCTACAAATCCACCTTGTTGCTTGTTTCCAAATTGTTGTGTGTAGGTTGATGGAACATCTACATTTATCCAAGCAAACTCTGATGTAATAAAAGTTTTACTCCACGGAATAGTAGTATTAAAATCTAATGCAAAAATAGAAATTCGTCTTTTTTCATCAATAACAATTCCATCATCTTGAAACTTATTGTAAATCCCACCCATATAAGAAAGCCCTATTTCTCCAATTTTGTTGTTTCTAATAGATAGTTTTCCAGTAAACAATGGTTCTCCACTATTTATTTCTTCAAAACGTTCGGGATTTTCTTTTGATGCAGGCAAAAAAGTTTTGTTTTTTGTATTTTCAATTATAGAATTGTCAAAACCTCCCGAAAAATAGGCTTCATAACCAAACATCCATTTTTCCGAATATTTTTTTCCAAACAATCCAACTCCAGCATTACTAAAAGTTCCTGGCAACATTTGGGTTGCGGAGATAGGTCTATCTGTAAATTCCCATTTTGGTCCGTCGTGATTTTGGTTAAAAGAACCTATTGGATTTACCAATATTCCTGCTCTAAAATTAACTAATGGATGAAATTCAACATCAACAGACGCAAATTCAATAGCAATTTCTTTTCCGCCATCTTCAAACTCAATTTCAGTCAAAAATTTCACTCGTTTGCTAATTGCCGATGAGATAAAAATAGACAATCGTTTTGCTTGAAATTGGTGTCCTTCTGTAGTACCATCAGTAGTAAGTTTTTGCCAATTCGTTTCAACATAGCCGCCAATTGCAATAGGCGTTTTGTTAATGTTTAATGACGGTCTATTGTATAACGCATCCATATTCAAGACTTGTTTTAAAGTATCTTTTAGTATTCCTTTTAATAAACTAGTATCTATTTGAGCAGTAGATTTTATATTAAATAATGTAGTTATTACTATAATAATTGTAAATCGTAATTTCATTTTAAAGATATTTTTAAAGTATTATTTTCTATAATTATTGGAAATTTTCTTAAATTGGTATCCGCTGGTCCATTTTCTACAACGCCTTTATTACTAAATTCACTTCCGTGTGCAGAACATTGTAATTTATCTCCAAAAACTTGTAATTCCGCTCCTTGATGCGTACAAGCCATTTGTAAAGCGGTATAATCATTTGCACTAAATCTATAAATACAGATAGGATATTTTAAATTTTTGTTTTGAATGATTATATATTTTTTAAATTCGATTTTTTGATTATTTTTAATTTCAAAATCAGAAATCGGAACTAAAATATCCGAACCATTTATCTCCTTTGCGATAACTTGTGAAGTAGCACAACTTTGCAATAAGGTTAAGCCTGTAATTCCTGCAAGACAGCCAAAACCGCATGTTTTTAAAAATTGTTTTCTATCCATTTTACAACGATTTTATAAATTTCAACAATGCATTTTTATCTTGTTGCGAAAGGTTTTGAAACGCGTTTTTACTAGTTGTTGCTTCTCCTCCGTGCATTATAATTGCTTGTTCAATACTTCTTGCTCTACCATCGTGCATCAAAAAAACACCACCGCCTTGAGAACTTTCAGACAAGCCAATTCCCCAAAGAGGTGGTGTTCTCCATTCATATGTTTTGGCACTTCCTTCGGTGTAACCATCATCAAGACCACTTCCCATATCGTGCAAGAGCAAATCGGTGTAAGGTGCAAATTCTTTAAAAGAAAGTGCTGCAATTGGCGAATATCCAGTCGTTAAACTCGACTTGTGGCAACCCACACAATTTATTTGTTTAAATACATTTTTGCCCTGTATAACATTTGCATCGTTTGGGGTTCTTTGCATTGGTGCTTTAAGTGTTTTTAAATAAAAAGTAATATCATTAATCTTGCTATTAGATACTTCGGGATCAATTTCTAAACCAGAATAATGGTCAATTGGGTTGAATGCCGAGGTAATTCCTATATCTTGATTATAAGCCGTAATAGTTTGTTGAAACAAATCAAAAGTAGATGCTTTTTTACCAAAACGTCCTATATATTTACCATTTTGAGTTACTGCATTGGTTGGTAATGTTACAAAACTTGGAATATCAATCCAGTTTATAGTTCCCGAAATACCATCGCCATCAGTATCATTCGGGTCAGCTATTGCAAGAATATCATTATCAGTTAGTGCTTGCAAAAATCCCATTCCTGTGAACGCAGGAGGCATAAATTTAGAGAATGTTGCACCAAAAGGTATTTGTTCAGGCAAAAAACCAGGCAAGGCTCTATTTTGTAATTGAGGCCCACCTTGATTTAAAAATAAATTTCCAGTTTCGTCAATTTGTCCAAAACGAGTTAAAGTAGTAAATGGATGCCCTTTTCCGTCTCCAGTGTGACAGTTTATACAGCTTGTACCTACAAATGTTGAACCTAAACCAGTTTCACGAGTAAAAACTTCATTAACAGCAGCATCGCCTCGCAAAAATTGTTGCAATTCTATTCCTGTTAAACCTTCAACAGTTCCGTCTAAAAGTTCATCATCAGAAAGAACAGGAACATAAGATGGTTCACAAGAGGTCAAACCTAACACTAATATAAGTAAAAAGAATAAATATTTCATAATTTGATTATTTTTAGGCAAAACTAAAAAATAATTTAGACATACAATAATTATATTTAATAAATTATTAAAAAATAAGTCATACTAAAGGGTTGATGAATTTGACCTACAATATGTTCAAAAGAATTCAAATACAAGGTATTTAATAAGGGAACGAGTCTTTAATTATTAACGACAATTACTACAAATAACTGAATATCAATAATTAAAATTTATAGAACCCACCATAATTAAATATTTTGAACCACTAATAAATATTCATTTTCAATTATTTTTTTATAGCAGTCTGTTTTCTTTAGAAATTTAGTTTATTTTTGCGAAAACAAAAAAATGTAATATGAATTTTATCAAAAAATGTACTCCTATATATAATCTTGCTATTTTTTATTTTATAGTAAGTTTTATAACCCGTCTTCTACAAATTTTTCATCCAATTACACAATCAGATTTTGGGCTTTTAGAAACCCTAAAAATATTTATTTTTGGTTTTCTATCCGATATCTTTGTTTTTGTAGTTGTAAGTTTCTTTTTATGGTTGTATTTAATATTTATTTCTAATGCAAAATATTATAAACCAACTGGTTATATTGTTTTTGGCTTATTGGTTTCATTGTTATTATATGTTTATTTCGGCAATACCATTCTTAATGAATATGGTGGTTCGGCTCCCGAAATCGGAATTGGATTTATTGCATTAAAAACTATTTTGTTCGGATTATTATTATTTTTGCCAAAGTATCGAAGTACAATTAGATTTTGGTTATTCAGTTTTGTAATCTTCTTGTTTGTAACACTAATATTACAAAATGCCATTAGCGAATATCTTTTTTGGAACGAATTTGGGGTTCGGTACAACTTTATTGCAGTAGATTATTTGGTTTATACTAACGAAGTTATTGGAAATATTATGCAATCTTATCCTGTTGTGCCAATATTTTCGAGTTTATTTTTAATAGCAGGAACAATTTCTTACTTTATTATCAAAAAATCTAAAAATTATTTAGAATCTATCCCAAGTTTTACCGAAAAAATAAAAATATCAGTCGTTTATTTTGCTCTTTTAGGTGTATCTTTTTTGATGATTCCGTGGTTGTCGTCTAAAGAAAATTCTAAAAACATATTTACCAATGAGTTACAAGCTAATGGTTTGTATAAATTTTATGGTGCTTTTATGAACTCTGAATTAGATTATTTTAAGTTTTATAAAACCATTCCAAACCAAGAGGCTTTTGAGATTTTAAAAAATCAAATTCCAAATACTATCGGTCAATCAACTGCTATAAATATCAAATCTACAGCACCCGAAGTTCATAAAAATGTAGTTTTAATAACGATTGAAAGTTATAGTGCCGAATTTATGAAAATGTATGGAAATGAACAAAATATTACACCTTTTTTAGATAGTTTGGCAACAAAAAGTTTGAATTTTTCTAATCTTTTTGCCGTCGGAAATCGCACCGTTCGTGGATTAGAAGCCGTTACGCTATCTCTTCCCCCCACTGCTGGCGAAAGTGTTGTAAAACGAAAAGATAATAAAAATAAATTCTCGACCTCAAGTGTTTTTAAACAAAAAGGATATCAGGTAAAATATCTTTATGGAGGTGATGCGTATTTTGATAATATGGAAGATTTTTTTACGGGCAATGGTTATGAAATTGTTGATAAAAAATCATTTAAACCCAACGAAATAACTTTCGAAAATGTTTGGGGTGTTTGTGATGAGGATATGGCAAAAAAAGCAATTACGATCATGAACAGCCAATCAAAAATAGGTAAACCATTTTTTAATCATTGGATGACTGTCAGTAATCATCGTCCGTTTACTTATCCTGAAAATAAAATTGATATTTCGGGTAAGTCAAAATCCAGAGAAGGTGGTGTAAAATATACAGATTATGCCTTAAATGTTTTTTTTAAAATGGCAAAAAAACAAGCGTGGTACACTAACACAATTTTTGTAATTGTTGCAGATCATTGTGCCTCTAGTTCTGGAAAAACAGAACTCCCAATGGATAAATATCGAATTCCTGCAATGATTTTTAACCCAACGGCAGAGCCCCAAAATTGTAATAAATTAATGTCGCAGATAGATATTATGCCGACTGTTTTTGGTTTGCTGAATTTTAATTATCAATCAAAATTTTATGGACAAGATGTTCTGAAAAATGATTATCAACCTCGAGCATTAATTGCAACATATCAGAATTTAGGTTTGATAAAAAATAATATTTTAACCATAATTTCTCCAAAACAAAAGGTAGAACAATTTTCGTTATCTGTAATTAATAATCCAAAATTAAGTGCCGATTTTCAAATATTTTACGATGAAAAGCCAATGCAAAAACTTGATAATACTTTAGTTAAAGAAACGATTTCATATTATCAAACCGCATCGGAAATTCTTACTAAAAAACGATATAATAATACGGTTGAGAAGAAATAAATTATTAATTTATATTCTTCTTTCTCTTTTTAATTTATTAATTGCAGCATCTAATTCAAAGCCCAATAAAAGAATCATACAGTTTATCCAGATATAAAACATCATAATTAAGAGTGTTCCAATAGAGCCATAAAGTTCATTGTATTTTGAGAATTTGACTACCCAAATTCCAAATCCATAAGACGATATTATGAACAAAACGGTTGTAAATACTGAACCCACAGATATAAAGGCACGATTTTTATCTCTTTTAATTCCGAATTTAAAGAGTATGGAAACCGTCAATAATATCATTATTATTACAAATCCATATCTACCCCATTCTAATAGTGATATTTTATCAGAAACATTTTGAGATAAAACCTCTTGAATAATTGTTTTTTGAATAAAAACCTCAAAAATAATAATTGCGGCAACGGTTATTAACAATACTAATGATAATAATAAAGAGATTATAATAGCAACAAAATATTGTCGATAAAATCCTCGTTTATGAACAATATGTTTTGAATTTTCAAAGCCACTTAATATGGCATTCAATCCATTTGCCATTAAAAAAATGGATAATATAAACCCTGTTGACAATAGTCCAGAATGACTATTGTGCAAAATATCATTGATGATATTTTCAATAGCATTGTAAGTTTTGGGCGGTACTCCATCGGCAACAAATTCTAAAAAATCGGTCTGGAAATTTTCAATTGGAATAAATGGAATTAGATTTAAAATGAATAGTGCAAATGGAAAAAGTGCCATGAAAAAACTCCACGAAATGGCTGCCGCTCGATAGGAAAGTTCTCCGTTTACAATTACATTTCCATATAGTTTTAATAATTCATAAAAAGACAAAGTTTTTAAGAACGGAAGTTCTGTTTTTTGCAAAATCAATACAACTGTTGATTTCAAATAAGTTAAAATTGCTTTAAAATGGCTAATAATGGCTTTGTTTTTTCTATTCATTACATAAATATTTAGGTTTAACGAATTAAAACGCTTTTAAACTTAAATCCATATTATAAATTGAATGAGTTAATGCTCCAGACGAAATATAATTAACGCCACTCATTGCATATTCTCTAATTGTTTTTTCATTAATATTTCCAGATGATTCTGTAAGACATTTATTTCCAATTAATTGCACTGCCTTTTTAGTGTCTTCAAAATTAAAATTATCAATTAAAATTCTGTAAATTCCATCCGATTTTAAAATTTCTTTAATCTCTTCAAGATTTCTTGCTTCAATTATTATTTTTAAATCAAGATTGTTTTTTTGCAGATATTTTTTTGTTTTTACAATTGCATTTGTAATTCCACCAGCAAAATCGTTGTGGTTGTCTTTTAACATAATCATATCATACAGTGCAAACCGATGATTTTCTCCTCCGCCTATTTTTACTGCCCATTTCTCGGCAGCTCTAAAATTTGGTGTTGTTTTTCGAGTGTCTAAAATTTTAGTATTTGTTCCTTCTAATAATTGAGCAAATTTATTGGTTTTTGTTGCTATTGCACTCATTCTTTGCATAGAATTTAGTACTAATCTTTCAGCTTTTAAAATGGATTGCGAACTACCTGAAACCGTAAAAACTACATCTCCAAATTGTACTTGTTGTCCATCTGTAATCAAAATTTCGGTTTTTAAATCAGTATCTACAAAATCAAAAATCTTTTTTGCAAAAGCAACACCCGCAATAATCCCGTTATCTTTTACCAATAATTTTGCTTTACCTACAGCATTTTCAGGAATACAAGCTAACGAACTATAATCGCCAGAACCTACATCTTCTCTAATTCCATTTTTTATTATTAAATCTAATTCGTTTTGAAATTGTGCTTCAGAAATCATTTTTTTATTTTTTTAAAGATGCTAAAATAATAAAAATGATTACATTTGACAAACTAATACTTATAAAAAATGGAAACGAGAAAACAAAAAAGAAGAATTATATTACTTGCTGTAATACTACTGTTGTCTGTGGGTAATTATTTCAGAATGTTTGATAATGAACCTATTAGAACAGTACATTTTATACAAATTTTTGTCATAGGTGCTATTTCTTCGTTATTAATTTATAAAATAGTTGCCGAATTTAGAAAATAAAATGAATATAAAACTTATTGCTATTGGTAAAACTGACAATAAAAATTTACAACTTTTAATTGATGAATATACTAAAAGACTATCTTTTTATATCAAATTTGAATTAGAAATTATTGCAGATATTAAAAATGTAAAAAACTTATCCGAAAGTCAGCAAAGAGAGAAAGAAGGTGAACTAATTTTGTCAAAATTAACACAAACTGATCAGTTAATTTTATTAGACGAGAACGGAAAAAGCTTTTCAAGTATTGAATTTGCTGATAATTTACAAAAAAAAATGAACTCCGGAATAAAAACATTAGTATTTGTTATTGGTGGTCCTTACGGCTTTTCTGATGCTGTTTATAACGAATCTTTCGGTAAAATATCATTGTCAAAGATGACATTTTCACATCAAATGGTTCGTTTGTTTTTTATAGAACAGTTGTACCGTGGGTTTACAATTTTAAAAGGTGAGCCGTATCATCATAATTAATTCGTAATCTGTAATTGACCAAACAATTTTACACATTCAGCTGCTTCTTTAACATCGTGAACTCGTAAAATTTTTGTACCTTTTGTCAGTGCAATCATATGTAAAGCAGTTGTTCCGTTTAATGCTTTTTCAGCATTAATATTCAAAGTTTTATAAATCATTGATTTTCGAGATAAACCAACTAAAACTGGTAGTTCTAACATTTGAAAAAGTTCTATTCTTTGTAAAACTTCAAAATTCTGTTCTCTTGTTTTTGCAAAACCAAAACCTGGGTCAATTATCAAGTCTTTGATTCCAAAACTTTGTGCTAAAGCAACTTTTTTAGAAAAATAGAACAACATCTCTTTAATAATATTATCATAATTTGTATAATTTTGCATTGACTGTGGCGTGCCTCTCATGTGCATCATAATATATGGAACACTATATTTAGCAATGGTTTCAATCATTTTATCATCTAGATCTCCTGCCGAAATGTCATTAATTATTGAAACACCATTTTCTATACAAACTCGTGCTACATCACTACGAAAGGTATCAATAGAAATTACTACTTCAGGAAATTTTTTTAATATAATTTCGAGTATGGGTACAATTCTATTAATTTCTTCATTATAAGTTACAATTTCAGCATTTGGTTTGCTGGAATATGCACCTATATCAATAATAGTTGCACCGTCAGAAATCATTATTTCGGTTTGTGTTAAAAAATCAGAATCGCTTTTAAACTTTCCACCATCATAAAAAGAGTTAGGTGTAATGTTCAAAATTCCCATTATTTTTGGTGTAGATAAATCAATTATTTTTCCATTACAATTCATTGATAATCAGATGATATTTATAGGTTAAAGTTAATGAAATTAATTATAAATTTTTATTTCGAATAAATATATTATTTTTGTACAAATATAAATCATAAAATGAAGAATACTTCGCAAGAATATGACAAAATTATTCAAATTTGTCGGACGCTTTTTATTAATAAGATGAAAGATTATGGATGTGCTTGGAGAATTTTGCGTTTGCCATCATTAACCGATCAAATTTTTATTAAAGCACAAAGAATCAGAAGTTTACAGGAAAATAAAATCCGTAAAATTGATGAAGATGAAACGAGCGAATTTATCGGAATTATTAATTATGCCATAATTGCTTTAATTCAATTAGAATTAGGCGTTGCAGATCAGCCAGATTTATTGATTGAAAAAGCAACAGCTTTATACGATGAAAAGATTAATTTGACCAAACAATTAATGGAAGATAAAAATCATGATTATGGAGAAGCTTGGCGAGAAATGAGAGTTTCATCTTTAACCGATTTAATTTTACAAAAGTTATTAAGAGTCAAACAAATAGAAGATAATTTAGGAAAAACTTTAGTCTCCGAAGGAATTGATGCAAACTATCAAGATGTGATAAATTATTCTGTTTTTGCATTAATTTTAATTAAAAAATAAACAAATGAACAGTTCTAAAAAACAAATTCTATGGGCAATTAGAGCAATTATTGCATTCTTATTTTTACTTTCTGCGGTTGCAAAATTGTATCCATCACCTTATTATGCAATTTCAACTTTTGAATTCAGTCAATTATATCCATTAGGGTTTTCAGAAAAATTAGCCGCTTATTTTTCTAGAATTTTAATTGGATTTGAGTTTGCATTAGGAATTTTAATTTTACAAAAACATTATTTAAAAAAGATTGTAATTCCTGCAACTCTATTAATGTTAGCTGTTTTTACAACCCATCTAACCGTTGTTTCATTTATAACTGGTGGAGATACAGGTAATTGTGGATGTTTTGGCAGTTTGCTGCCTATGACCCCAATAGAAGCTATAATAAAAAATATAATTGCAATAATTTTATTAATAATTTTATGGAAATTATTACCAAAATACGATACTTCAAAAGATAATATTTTTGTAATAATTGCTACAGTCTTAGGACTTGTTTTAATGTTATTTATGTTAGCTCCAATCAACAAAGAAACAACATCAGATTACAGTATAACAAACTCTTCAGAAACAATTATTGATAGTTCTGCAACAAAAAACTTACCAATAGATATTGAAAAAATAACTCCAAATATTAAGATTATTCCTATAAAAAAAGAAGAGAAAGTTATAGAAAATACGACTTCAATTGTTGCCCCAAAGTCAAAATCAGGTTATACAAAATACTTCTCAAATATAGACTACGGAAGACAAATTTTATGTTTTTTTGTGGCAGGCTGCGAGCATTGTCGTGAAACTGCAAAAGAATTGACAGAAATGAAAAAAAATGATTCAAATTTTCCGAAAATACAAATTATTTTTATGGACGAAGAGGCAAATCTAATTCCAGAATTTTTTCAATTTGCTGGTTCCGAATATCCATATAAAATAATAGGTGTAATTGATTTTTGGAAACATCTCGGAACTGGAAAACAAGTGCCTGGTGTGAAGTATTTAAAAGATGGCAAAGAAATAAAATATTATTTTGGAACAGAAGGTGTTTCAAAGTTTAATGCCGATGAATTTAAAAAAATAATTAATTAAAAATGAAAAAAATAATAGTATCAATACTCGCATTTGTAGCAATTTCGTGCAACGGACAAGAAAAACAATTTTCCGAAGAAGCACTTTCAAAAAAACTATTATCAATTGATGGAAAAAGTCAAATTCCATTTAGAACCATTTTAGAAAAACACCAAGGCAAAATCGTTGTTATAGAAATTTGGGCCTCATGGTGTAGTGATTGTGTAAAAGCAATGCCATTAATGAAAGAATTACAAAAAAACAATTTAGAACTTGATTTCATTTTTATTTCGATGGATAAAACTACTGAAAAATGGTTAGAAGGCATCAAAAAACACGAACTAAATGGAGAACATTATCTTGCAACAGATGGTATGAAAGGAGAGTTCGGAAATTCCATTAATGCTGATTGGATACCAAGATATATTGTTGTAAATAAAACAGGAAAAGTAGTTTTATATAGAGCTATTGAAACCGATTTTGAGAAGATCAACACAATTATTGATCAAATCCGAACACAAAAAACCAAAGACTAAAAAAAGAAATAGAATGAGAACAAAAATAGTAGCAGGAAACTGGAAAATGAACAAAAACGCAGTTCAAACAGCCGAATTATTAAACGATTTAATTCAACAATTACCCTCAAACAAAGAAGTAGAAATTATTGTTGCTCCAACTTTTGTTAATCTATCAAATGCGGTAAAACATCTTGAAAATACTAATATTCAAATTGCTGCACAGAATATGCATCAAACTGAAAACGGTGCTTATACAGGCGAAATTTCAGCAGATATGCTAACAAATATTGGTGTAAATACTGTTATTTTAGGACATTCCGAACGCCGTTCTATTTTTCATGAAACCGATACAATGATTTCTTTCAAAGTAGATACTGCATTAAAACATAATATGAAAATCATTTTTTGCTTTGGCGAAGAGTTAAAAGACCGTCAAAACAAACAACATTTCAATATTATAGAAAATCAGCTTCGAGATGGATTGTTTCAGATAGATAAAGCAAATTGGAAAAATATTATTTTAGCATACGAACCCGTTTGGGCTATTGGAACAGGCGAAACCGCAAGTCCAGAGCAAGTACAAGAAATGCACGCATTTATTAGAGAAACAATTAGACACAACTTTGGTAGTGCTATTTCCGACGATCTATCAATTCTTTATGGCGGTAGTGTAAAGCCTGAAAACGCCAAAGAAATTTTCTCAAAACCCGATGTCGATGGCGGACTTATTGGTGGAGCAGCACTCAAAGCCCAAGATTTTGTAGCAATAGTAACGGCAGTTTAATTTTTTGGGCGTTCCGCAAGCGGCGGGCTTTTCGCTACAATCTTTTTTGTGGCAAAAAAAGCCACAAAAAAGGATTTTCGCTGCAATCCCTAACGCAAAACATAAAATAAATAAATTATCTTTGCAAAAAAATATCAATGTCAAACATCTATTTAGGTTATCATTTTACAATAGAACCAAAAGAACTTGGTTCAGAAATTCTTGTTGCCGAACTCGGGGAATTGCCCTTTGAAAGTTTCCTAGAAAGCGAATTTGGTGTAACTGCCTACATTCAGAAACAACTTTGGAATGATCAAATTTTGGACGATTTATCTATATTAAATTCACCACAATTTGAAATATCATACAAAATCGAAGAAATAGAACCAATTAATTGGAATGAAGAATGGGAAAAGAATTTTGAACCAATTGATGTAAATGGGAAATGCCATATTAGAGCACCATTTCATCCAAAAACAGATGCAGAATTTGATATAATTATAGAACCAAAAATGAGTTTTGGCACTGGTCATCATGAAACCACCCACATGATGATTCAACATTTATTAGAAACTGATGTTACAAACCTAAAAACCCTAGATATGGGTTGTGGAACAGCAATATTGGCAATTCTTGCCGAAATGAAAGGAGCAAAACCTATTGATGCAATAGACATTGATAATTGGTGTTATCTAAATTCTATAGAAAATTCTGAAAGAAATAATTGCACCCAAATATCAGTTTATGAAGGAGATGCATCGTTATTAAAAAACAAAAAATATGATTTAATAATCGCAAATATCAACCGAAATATTTTGCTTAACGATATGCAAGCATACATTGATTCCTTAAACCAAAATGGAATTATTTTATTTAGCGGATTCTATGAAGAGGATATTCCATATATAGATAAATCTGCAACAGAAAAAGGTTTAACCTTCATAAAAAAAATACAACGAAATAACTGGATTTCTTTAAAATACAGTCTAAATTCGTAATATGCAAAGAATATTTTTATCAATAAAAAATGACAGAAGTTTTACAACAAATATCTAAGAAAGAATCAACTGCAATAAATAATGAAATCGTTTTGTACAACGATGATATTAACACATTTGATTATGTTATTGAAACACTCATTTTAGTTTGTAATCATACCGAAATACAAGCCGAACAATGTGCTATATTAGTGCATTATAAAGGGAAATGTACTGTAAAAACAGGTAGTATTAATGAATTAAAACCACAATGTTTACAATTACTTGATGCTGGTTTGAGTGCAGAAATTATCTAAAAAAATTTTCTTTTCATAAGTTATTAACAATTTAATTTTTTAAGATATTTTTTTTTATCTTTGTCGATTACAACTAATTTTGTGTTTAATAAAATTATGAGTCTTTTAAGAAAACTATTTGGATCATCAAGTGATATACAACCTGTTGATTGTCAATCAATACATAACGAACCACCACCATTAAACCCTGATACAATTGAGGAAAGGTTTATAGAACATTTTATGAAAAATGGCGGAAAATTTTTATTTTGTGAAAACCTATCTGAAATAAAAGAACAATTTTTAAACATTTTAGAAGAAAATGACTGGTTTGAATGTAATGTTATGTGCAACGAAGAACAACTTTACAACATATTAGACGATAATAAATTAGATTATTCAATTTCAAAAAATCCGAAATTTTTATTTACAACCTGTGAAAGTTTAATTACCGAAGAAGGATCGATATTGTTTTCATCAAAACAAATAAAACAACACAAACCAAATGAATTGCCAACTAACATAATCATTTTCGCATCAACAAAACAAATTGTCGAAACAAAAAGTGATGGTTTGAGAGGTATCAAAAATAAATACCAAACAGATTATCCAACGAATATAACAACCATAAAATACTTTGAAGAAGCAAAAGAACAAGAGTTCTTATACTACGGAAGTTTAGCAAAAAATTTATATTTATTGCTATTAGAAAACTAACAAATGAAAGAGACATTAATCAGATTACTTTCTGGAATTGTATATGTAACTATACTAATTTTAGCAGTTTCATTTTCGCAAAATAGTTTTTTAGTGCTATTTGGTGTTTTTATGATAATTAGTATTGTAGAATTTTGCAATCTAATAAATTTGAATAAAACATATTCCTTAATAATTGGTATAACTTTATTTCTCTTATTTTCAATGCTCGAAATCAATAAATTAACAAAATTTATGTTGCTTTTTGCAACCTTATTTGTGTCCATAAAATTAATACTTTCTTTATTTAAGAATCAAATTATAAAATTTGATTCTAAAGCAAAATTCGTATATCTTATTGGTTATTTGATTCTTCCAATAATAATTTTAACGAAAATTTCAATTTCAAACTACACCTCACTTTTCCAACCTCGAATAATAATCGGTGTATTTATTATTATTTGGACTAACGATACTTTTGCCTATATTGTAGGTAAATCAATTGGGAAAAATAAATTGTTTGAAATAATTTCACCAAAAAAAACTATCGAAGGATTTATTGGTGGACTAATATTTGCAGTTATTGCTGGAATATTAATAGAAAATTTTTACATCCAAAAATCAATGTTTTTTTGGATAATAACAGCATTAATAATTGGTGTATTTGGCACTATTGGAGACTTAATTGAATCAAAATTTAAACGGCAAGCAGCCGTAAAAGATAGCGGAAAAATAATGCCCGGACACGGTGGCATACTTGACAGATTAGATAGTATTATTTTCGCCGCACCATTTATTTACTTATTTTTGCAAATTATTCAATTTTTTTAAACTATGTTAAAATTTCACAAAGAAGGAGCCAAAATTATATTAATTTCAACTTTTTTAGCAACCGTTATTATATTAGGATGCGATAAACTTTTAGAAAACCATTGGTTAATAATGGGAATTCAAATAGTGTCGCTGTTTCTATTAATAATAGTATTACAATTTTTCAGAAACCCAAATAGAGAGATTCAACCAAATGATAATCAAATAATTGCACCTGTTGATGGAAAAGTTGTTGTTATTGAAGAGGTTTTTGAAAATGAATATTTTAAAGACAAACGATTGCAAGTTTCTATATTTATGTCGCCAATAAATGTTCATGTAACTCGTTATGCAGCAAGTGGCAAGATTAATTTTAGTAAATACCACCCAGGAAAATTTTTAGTAGCTTGGCATCCTAAAGCAAGTGAAGAAAATGAAAGAACAACCATAGTTATTCAAAGTAAAAATTTTGGCGAAATTTTATATCGGCAAATTGCAGGTGCATTAGCTCGTAGAATTGTAAACTATGCACAAGAAGGAACACAAGTTATTCAGGGGCAAGATGCTGGATTTATAAAATTTGGTTCTCGTGTAGATATTTTTTTACCTTTAGGAACAAAAATTAATGTCCAATTAGGAGAAAAAGCTATTGGAAACAAAACCGTTATTGCAATAAAATGACCAAAAGAGATTTAGATACCCGATTTGAGGAAGCCATAGCATTAGCACAGCAAATTCCACAAGCTGATTTGCCACAAGATGTGCAACTTCGTTGTTATGCCTATTACAAACAAGCTACTTCTGGATCAATCAATAATGGAAATTTCAATAATTTAGATTTAAGAAATGCCTTTAAAACAAATGCTTGGATGCAAATAAGTCATCTATCCATTGACGAAGCAAAAGAAATGTACATTGAAGCAATAAATTCATTAGCTCGAAAATAAATTATATATGAAAAAAAAAATACCCTTCATTTTCTTATTCCTCTCAATATTTATCTTTCAATCTTGTAAAAACAAACAACTTACTGAGGTTACTGTACCGCTACCAGACGAAAATCCACAAGAAACTCAAATAGGAAATCCTGACGATATTATTGTAAATAAAGGTGCTTTTCAACTAACAAAATTACCAATTAAATACAACTCTTTTGAACCTGAAATTGAAGCCACAACACTAAAATTGCACTATTCAAAAATTTTTGTAAGCTATACAAATAGCTTTAATAAAATAGCTAATCAATTTAAAATTGAAAACAAATCAATCGAAGAAATTAATAAAATTTTAGATGTTAATAATCCTTTTTTACGCAATAATGCAGGTGGATACTACAACCACAAATTATATTTTGAAAGTCTAACCTCTAAAAAAAATAATCTTTTGGATGGCGATTTTAAAAATGCAATTATAACAGATTTTGAATCGTTTGAAAATTTTAAAAATAAATTCAAATCTACTGCAAATGAACAAATCGGTTCTGGATGGATTTGGTTAATTTTAGACCAAAACAAAAAACTTCAAATTATTTTCACACAAAATGAAGACAATCCATTAATGAATAATTCTCTTGTTAAAGGTACTCCATTACTTTGTCTGGATTTGTGGGAACATGCCTACATTTCTGAAAATCAATTAAATAAAACCAATTATGTTGATTATTTTTTTGAAATTATTAATTGGGATATTGTAATGAGAAGGTATCAAACTGCAATTAATTTATAAAACATCAAGTCTATAATATTTTATGGACTTGATGTTAATAAAATCTATGCTCAAAAAATTTGACTATAAACACCCCAGTTTTTAAGGTGGGTTCTATAAATTAGCTGATAATCCTGCAAATTTATTAGAAACAAATGTGGACTTTACACTAAATATCGCCAAGAAATCTAAAAAGGATAAAAACTAAAATCCCAATTACTATAACCCAAAATACCGAAAAAATTCTCTTCAAGATAATGTATTGATTATAAATTAATTAAAATTAAATTATAAACAAGGTTAAACATTATTTTTAGAAATTAGGACTTAAATCATATTTCTTATAAAATTTATCTAATACCGCAACTACTTCTTCTTCGGTATCAACAATTTTAATTAAATTCATATCTATCGGACTAACAGTTTGCTCTCTATCTATCATTATTGCCTGAACCCAATCCAATAGCCCTTGCCAAAAGGAACTTCCTACTAATATAATAGGAAATTTTCCTATTTTTTTTGTTTGTATTAGTGTTATTGCCTCAAAAAGCTCATCTAATGTACCAAATCCACCTGGCATAACTACAAATCCTTGCGAATATTTTACAAACATTACCTTTCTTACAAAGAAATAATCAAAATTTAGATTTTTATCTTTATCTATATATGGATTGTAGTGTTGTTCAAAAGGCAATTCGATGTTTAACCCTACTGATGTGCCTCCGCCTCGATGTGCTCCTTTATTTCCTGCCTCCATAATGCCTGGTCCGCCACCTGTTATTACTCCATAACCTGCTTTGCTGATACTATATGCTATACTTTCGGCTAATAAATAATACTTATTGTCTGGTTTTGTTCGGGCAGAGCCAAAAATTGAAACACATGGTCCTATTCTTGCCATAGATTCGTAACCATTTACAAACTCTGACATAATTTTGAATATCGCCCAGCTGTCATTACTTCTAATTTCGTTCCATGTCTTTTGCTTTAGTTTATCTTGTATTACTTTATCGTCATCGTTGTCAAAATCTTCTAATTTCATAATCTCATTTATTTAATATTTGGTTTAATTTATCTACTTTTTTATTATTATTTTCTGCTATTTGTATTCTTTTTACTAAAACACACAATAACCTTTTCCCTATTATATCATAATGAGAAAGGTTTTTATTTCTATTAGTTACTTTTTTATTAAGAAGTTTTCTTATTTGGTTTTAATCTTGGCGAATCATCAACAGTAATGCCCCAATCTACTAACTTTTTTGGGTTATCTCCAAAACTGGCTTTTAACAATGTAATACTTTTTTTGAGTGCATTTGTAATTTCTGGCATATCTTTATCTCTATCAGCATAATGTTTTTCTGATTTTGCTTTATGATATTCTGCTAATGCGTGCTCATCAAGGGTAGGGGCAATTTTTAATCCTATAACTGACCAATCTACATCTTGCAAGATGTTTAATGGACTTGATGTTCCTAAAGCAATATGCTTTTCATAGACTGACTTTGCAGCTTCTAGCATATCTTTTGGTTTTTTTGTCAAAACTACTCTTCCTTTTGTTCTTAAAGCCATAATTTTTGTTTTTTTTGTTATTATTTATTTAATTTTTTATACTGACAAAGATATAAACTCTTTTTAATATCACAAATTTATAATTGAAAATTGATAATTGAAAATTGAAAATTGTGAATTGATAATTAAGAATTGTGAATTGATAATTGAAAATTGTGAATTGATAATTAGAAATTGATAATTGATAATTGAAAATTGATAATTGAAAATTGATAATTGAAAATTGATAATTGATAATTGATAATTGA
>DYPB01000039.1 GCA_020720185.1 Flavobacterium psychrophilum
TAATAAAGGCTATTTTAGGTTTGTAATTGTATTCACCTAACTTGCAACTCATTTTGAAAAGTTACAATAATAAATAAAACAAAAAGAGCATCAGTAAAAAAATAAATTTACAAAAAAAACTAATTTATAGAACCCACCTGTAGTTCAAAACAGATCATTTGCCAGTTTTATCTTCTCAGAAATAAAGATTATTCAAAAGATTAAATTGATAATTTGAAATACTTTCATATTTTTACAAAAAAAAACATAAACAAGATTATTTCTTTCTGACAACGATATGAAAGACACCTCAAAACATCAAGGACTTCGAAATCAATTAGTTAAAATCTTGCAAGAAAAAGGCATCGTTGATAAGAATGTTCTAAATGCAATAAGTAAAATACCTCGACATTTATTTTTGAATTCAAGTTTCGAAGACTATGCCTATCAAGACAAAGCATTTCCGATAGGAGCAGGGCAAACCATTTCTCAACCCTACACAGTTGCCTTTCAGAGTCAGTTATTAGAAATTAAAAATGGCGATAAAATACTAGAAATAGGCACAGGAAGCGGTTATCAGACTGCCGTTTTATGTTTGATGGGAGCAAAAGTTTATAGTGTAGAACGGCAAAATGAATTATTCAAACAAACTTCAGCTCTATTGCCAAAATTAGGCATAAAACCCAAACATTTATCTTTTGGAGATGGTTATAAAGGATTAGAAAACCATGCTCCTTTTGATAGCATTATTGTAACCGCAGGAGCACCAATAATTCCAAAACCATTAATGGCACAATTAAAAATAGGAGGAAAGCTTGTAATCCCATTAGGCGACGAAAATCAAATAATGACGCTATTAATTAGAAAAAACGACACTCAATTTGAAAAACTCGAATTTGGAGATTTTAAATTTGTACCACTTTTAGCGAATAGAAATTAGATGAATGAGAATTGAGAATTGAAAGTTGATAATTGAAAGTTGATAATTGAAAGTTGATAATTGAGATAATTTTGATGCCTACCCTACTATAAAACAAAAAGAGCATCAGTAAAAAAATAAATTTACAAAAAAAACTAATTTATAGAACCCACCTTAATATAGAAAAATCTATGAATCAGTGGCAAATCAATAATGCACTATAAGTTTAATAGATTATTTTTTCTATAAAACACTTATATTTAGCATTACATGAAATAAAACAGGGGTAAAATCATTTTTATTCATATTTTTTATATATTTGCCCCAAAATAAATAGGGTATAACTTTAAAATTTAGTAAAAATGTCAACATTAAGATTTAATGCAATAAAAGAAGCAACAGGTCGTAAGCCTGTAAAATTTGAAGAGACAGATAGAAAATCAAACCTTTTTGGTGCTAATGTTTTTAATGACAAAACGATGAGGCAGTTTCTGACCGAAGATGCACATAAAGCGGTAAAAGATGCTGTACAACATGGTACAAAAATTGATCGTAAAATTGCTGATTATGTAGCAATGGGGATGAAAGAATGGGCATTATCAAAAGGAGTTACACATTACACTCACTGGTTTCAACCGCTTACAGGAGCTACTGCCGAAAAGCATGATGCGTTTTTTGAAACTTCGTATGATGGAACTGATCCTGTCGAAAAATTTGGAGGCTCACAATTAGTCCAACAAGAGCCAGATGCTTCGAGTTTTCCGAATGGAGGTATCAGAAACACCTTTGAAGCCCGTGGATATACCGCTTGGGACCCTACCTCGCCAGCATTTATCTTTGGTACTACTTTATGTATTCCAACCGTTTTTATCTCCTATACTGGCGAGGCTTTGGACTATAAAACACCATTATTGCGTGCCTTAAACGCTGTGGATGAGGCGGCTACTGATGTTTGCAAATATTTTGATAAAAATGTTAAAAAAGTAACCGCTACCTTGGGATGGGAACAAGAATATTTTTTAATTGATAAATCATTAGCAGATTCTCGCCCTGATTTGATAATGACTGGCAGAACTTTACTAGGACATACATCGGCAAAAGGACAACAATTAGACGATCATTATTTTGGATCAATTCCATCTAGAGCCTTAAATTTTATGAGAGAATTAGAGGAAGAGAGTATGCTTTTAGGTATCCCTGTAAAAACCAGACATAATGAAGTAGCACCTAATCAATTTGAATTAGCACCTATTTTTGAAGAAACAAATTTGGCAGTAGATCACAATTCTTTATTGATGGATGTAATGTCGAAAGTAGGCGAACGACACGATTTTATGGTTTTATTTCATGAAAAACCATTCAAAGGAGTAAACGGTTCAGGCAAACACAACAACTGGTCGATGGCTACAGATACCGGTATAAACCTGTTAAGCCCAGGAAAAACCCCTATGAGTAATTTGCAGTTTTTATCCTTTTTTATTAATACCATAAAAGCCGTTAATGATTATGAATCGTTAATGAGAGCCTCAATAGCAACTGCCTCAAACGACCATAGACTTGGAGCAAACGAGGCACCACCTGCAATAATATCAGTTTTTATTGGACAACAATTAACCAAAATTTTAGCAGATTTAGAAGGTGTTACTAACGGTAAATTATCGCCAGAAGAAAAAACAGATTTAAAACTAAATGTAGTAGGAAAAATTCCAGATGTTATGTTAGACAATACTGACAGAAATAGAACTTCGCCATTTGCTTTTACTGGAAATAAATTTGAGTTCAGAGCTGTTGGATCTTCTGCAAATTGTGCCAATGCCATGACCACTTTAAATACAATGGTTGCCAAACAATTAAAAGATTTTAAAATCGAAGTTGATGCGTTAATAGTAACAAAAGATTTAAAAAAAGACGAAGCTATTTTTAATATTTTAAGAGAATACATAAAACAATCGAAGAAAATTCTGTTTGAGGGAGACGGTTATAGCGAAGCTTGGGAACAAGAGGCATCCAAAAGAGGTTTAAGCAATTTTAAAACCACTCCATTAGCCTTAAAAGCAAAAGTTTCTAAACAAGCATTAGATTTGTTTAAAGAAATGGGAGTTATGAATCATATTGAAGTTGAGGCAAGATATGAAATTGAGTTGGAAGAATATACCAAAAAAATTCAAATTGAAGGACGAGTTTTAGGCGATATTGCTAGAAATCATGTTATTCCAACTGCCATAAAATATCAAAATACCTTGATAGAAAATGTAAAAGGATTAAAAGATATTTTTGGTGATGATTTTAAGAAAATTGGCAAAGAACAAATTGTTATTATCAAGCAAATATCAGAGCATATTGAAGGTATTAACACCAAAGTAGAGCAAATGATTGATGCCCGAAAAGCCGCTAACAAGTTAACCGATATTCAAAAAACGGCAGAGGATTATTGTGATAAAGTGAAACCATTTTTTGAAGATATCCGGGAACATTGCGACCAATTAGAATTATTAGTTGATAACGAAAGTTGGACACTTACAAAATATAGAGAACTACTGTTTACGAAGTAAAACGAAGTAATAATAGACTAAAAAAATCAAAAAACCCGCTTTTTATTGTGGGTTTTTTGCTTTCAAAAATCGAACTTAATCAACCGTGCTTTTATTCCATAAATTTGTATAATTTTGTGACAAATAATTTTAAATGCTCGACTTCTTTATCAATCAATACAAAAACGCTTCTGAAACTCAAATTGCATCAGAATTTGTGGCTTTTGTGTTCGGAATTTTAAGCGTTTGGTTTGCCAAAAAAGAAAATATTTGGGTTTATCCAACAGGAATAATATCAACAATTATTACCGTATATTTGTTGTACAAAGCACAGTATTTTGGCGATATGACTATGAATATATATTATTCAATAATGAGTTTTTATGGTTGGTTTTGTTGGAAAAATCAAAAAAGCAAACCTCATTTACAAATTACTGAAACCAATTTAAAAGAAAAAATTATAGGCTTCGGACTATTTATTTTAACAATGATTATCACTTACGGCGTGTATCTTTTTTTTAATTATAAATTAGAAATTCCAAACTATATAGATATTTTTACATCAGGAATATTTTTTACAGCGATGTGGTTTATGGCTCTAAAAAAGATAGAAAACTGGACGCTTTGGATAATTGGCGACTGCATTGCAGTTCCGCTATTTGCCTATCGTGGATTAGGAATGTTATCTTTACAATATTTAATTTTTACAATCGTTGCAATTTTTGCGTATATAGAATGGAAGAAAATCTTAAACAACAACAAACAAATATTATAAAAGTAGCTTTATTCGGACCAGAATCAACTGGAAAAACTACACTTGCCAAACAACTTGCTCAACATTTTAATACTGCTTGGGTAAGCGAATTTGCAAGAGATTATTTGCAAAAAAAATGGGATGAAACACAAACAGTTTGTCAGCCTGAAGACTTAATTCCAATTGCTGTTGGACAAACAAAATTAGAAAACGATGCGTTAAACGATGCAAAAACATTTTTATTTTGCGACACTAACTTATTGGTAACCAAAGCCTATTCTGAAATTTATTATGGATTTTGTAATCCAATACTAGATAAAGCGGCAAAGAAACATAAGTATGATTTAATCTTTCTGACCGCTATTGATGTGCCTTGGGAGAAAGATGATTTGAGAGACAAACCAACTGAAAGAGAAGCTGTTTTTGAAAAATTTAAATCGGTTTTAATAGAAAATAATAAACCATTTATTGTATTATCAGGCAATAAAGAAGATAGATTACAGAAGGCAATTAGCATTGTAAATAATCTAAAAAAAGCAATCGAATTAGGATTTTCAGCTCATGATTTTGTTCAAATTTACAAACAAGAAATATCATTAGAAGACATTGAAAGCCAGTTAAATATTTTTAGAAATGGCATTCCGAAAATTCAGCTTATAAAACCTGCTACAATAAAAAATGGGATTTTATCATTGTCAGAATCAGAATTTGAAAATTTAGCTGCTTTATATGACCGTGAGAAAGTTAATTTTAAATTAGAAAAATTAGTTCCAGCATCAGGTGCTGCAACCAGAATGTTTCAATTTTTAAGTGAGTTTTTAAATAATTTTACTATAGAAGACGACACTATTAATGCGTATATTAATAAAAATAACGCAAGCGAATTACAAGTGTTTTTAGCAGGAATGGAAAAATTTCCTTTTTTTAAAACAATTGATAATCAATTAAATAAAATTTATTCTGATTTTAAAAACTGGGATAGAGACCGAAAAAATTATTATTTTATAAAACATTTAATCGCAACTGAATATTTAGATTTTGCCAATAAACCAAAAGGAGTTCTGCCATTTCATCAATATCAAAATTATATTACAACACCAATTGAGGAGCATTTAACTGAAAGTGTCTTTTATGCAAGTGCAAATGGAGTTACTAACCTTCATTTTACCATTTCAGAAAGCCATAGGAATGCTTTCGAAACTATTATAAATGAGGTAAGAAGCAAAATCGAAATGCTATCAAATTTAAAGATTACTATTAATTTTTCGTATCAAAACAAGGAAACTGATACTATTGCAGTCGATTTGGAAAACAAACCATTTAGAGATGATAATGGAAAATTAATATTTAGACCTGGTGGACATGGTGCTTTAATTGAGAATCTAAATTCTCTTGATGCAGATGTTATTTTTATCAAAAATATTGACAATGTAATTCAAGACAACATTAAGTCTATAGGGCTGTATAAAAAAGCATTAGCTGGAATTTTACTGCAATTACAGAAACAAATTTTTGAGTATCTAATAGCTATCGAAAAAAGATTGATAGATGAAGATAATATTGAATCAATTATTGAATTTGTAAAGAACAAACTAAATATTTCAATTATTGATGATTTCGAAAAATTTACCTTCGAGTATAAATTATCCTATCTTTTTGAACACTTAAATCGTCCAATTAGAATATGCGGAATGGTAAAAAATGAAGGCGAACCTGGCGGTGGTCCATTTTGGGTTAAAGATTCTAATGGAACAGTTTCATTACAAATAGTTGAAAGTTCTCAGGTTGAAAAAAATGATACTAAACAAGCGGAAATATTAGCCAATTCAACACATTTTAATCCAGTGGATTTAGTTTGTGGAACAAAAAATTACAAATCTGAGAAATTCAATTTAACAAAATTCATTGATCACAACAGCGGATTTATTGTGGATAAAACCAATAAAGGAAAGGCTTTAAAAGCTTATGAACTTCCTGGTCTTTGGAACGGTGCTATGGCAAAATGGACAACAATTTTTGTTGAAGTACCACTAATTACTTTTAATCCTGTAAAAACAGTGAATGATTTGTTAAAAGCAGCACATCAGAAATAATTGTGAAAATGGATACAGAAAAAATAATATCAGAATTGAGCTTTAAAGCCGTTAGAAGTAGTGGTGCTGGTGGTCAAAATGTAAATAAAGTATCTACTAAAGTGGTACTTACCTTTGATTTGTCAAATTCTCAATCACTTTCTGACGATGAAAAAGCAAGGCTACAAGATAAACTATCAACAAAATTAACCCTAGAGAATATATTAATTCTAAATTGCGATGAAGATCGCAGTCAGTTGAAGAACAAAGAATTAGTTATAAAAAGGTTTTTAGGAATTCTAAAAAAAAATTTACACATCCCGAAACCGAGAAAGGCAACAAAAATACCAAAAGCAGTAATTGAAAAGCGGTTGAGAGATAAATCATCAACCGCTGATATAAAATTAAATAGAAAAAAACCAGAATTCTAATCCTCTAAACCCCAATTTTTTAGCTCATCATTACTCCACAATTCAGGAAAAAATATGCGTCTTTGATATTTTGGATGCATGTACTTTTTCCAATCACTACCGCCAGTTGCCTCGCCAGTGCCTACTCCGCTACCATCAATATATTTTTTTGCAGCATTCAAATGTCCCATCACCCAAGTAATATTAACGGTTTTGTCATAATGCCTCATGGCATCAATTAGTTTTTCATTAAGCTGCTCTTTTTCAGAAAGTTGTTTAAATTTTTGCCAAATGTTTATAGTGTTATATTCTTCCATAAATCGAATAAATTCAGCTTTATATTTCTTCTCGAAAGCGACTATCAAATATGATTTTTCTCCCGTATGATAATCTTTTCCTGCGGCTTGCCAATACAAATGTTCAAAAGCATGTTCGTAAGGTGTATTCCTATCAATATTTGCTCTAAAACGGTAATCAATTAGATTAATTAAATCAGTAGATGCAAACTCAATTAATCTATATTGGGCTGATTGAAAGCCACTTGCGGGTGTCAATGTGTTTCTAAATTTCATATATTGATCAACCGACATCCCATCTCCCATAATATCAAATGAGGTAGTCAACATATCAAAATATCTTGAAATTCGACGCAATTTTTCAGTAAAATCTTCAGTTGTAGGTAGATCGTTGTGGCACAATTGATTAATTTCCCAAAGAATCATTTTGAATATCAATTCATTTACCTGATGATACATAATAAACACCATTTCGTCTGGCAAAACTGTTCTTTGTGTTTGTAAATTTAACAAAACATCGGTTTGAATATAATCCCAGTAAGTAATTGGTTTTGAATACAATAATCCTTCTAAATGAGTTTCCGTTTTTTGATTGATAGCTTCAAATTTTTGCTCTATTGATGTTATTATTTCTTTATAATTTTCCATTATTGTTTAGTTACAAATGAATTGTTTAATCCTTTAAAACTTTCTAAATCAGCTTTTAACGAACCCACCGCAAGACTTGCTTTTATTGAAATTGGTATTTTGTTTTCATCATCGGATATCCAAATCGTTAAACTTTCTTCCTCTTTAAAAACCCTTCCTGACTTTACCAATGGTCTAAAAATCATAGTAGGAATTTTTCCAAATTTTGTATTCAAATCCTCTCTTCCCAAGAATTTAAGTTTAAATTTTGTAATCTCACCATCAAAAAACATATCAATAGCTATAAATTCTCCCGCTTTCATTTTATCAACATTTGGATGATTTCGCAAATAATAAAATGTTGAAACAATATCCTGAACATCTTCAGTAACAGAAATTGTTTTCTCGTTATTATTTTTATAATCCTTTACTAAAATTTTATTTACATCTTGATTAAAAAAACCTTCTTCGTTTCTGATATAACCACCCTCGTCAATTTTTCTGACATATTGATATGGTTTTACGGTTTGTTTGTCAAAATATGATTCGTAGTTATCATTAACATTAAAAACCCATTTTGTCATCCCTGTTGTATAACCATTCCCAACGGCGTGAAAAACTTTCTTACCATTTATAGTGCCTTCTTTTACTTCTAATGTTGCATATCCAGCATTTACAAAGCCATAATGAATCCGAAATTTAAACCACTCACCTACATCAAAAGCGTCGGGTTTTTGTGTGTCCATACTAACAGTTGTTGCAAATAAGAATAGGATTAAAAATTTCTTACCAACATTTATTAACTTTATTTTCATAAATTCATAATTAAATTTTGAAAACTGATTGAATGTAATATTTTTTGATTTCATTCTATATAAATTTTATATTTACAAAGATATAAACAAATTTCGTACCAAATATATTAAAAGCAAAAAAACCCAGTCAAAAAATGACCGAGTTTTAATGCTATTAACCAACCAAAAATATAAATTATGAAAATTTATACAAAAACTAAGGGAACCACCCCTTTGTTTTCATTAGCAAAGATATAATAATTTTTGAATTATATTCAATAGAAAGTAAATTTTAACATTTATTTATCAATTTTTAGTCTTTAAATAGATAAAAAACGATAATTCTTTAAAAAAAAGAAACTATATTTTTTATAATTATTTTTATTTCTTAATTTTCTTAAATCAATAAATTGTTCAAATAATTAAATAATGCAAATGTTTCAGTAAAAAAATCCCTTTCTGATAGAGAAAGGGATTTTAGAGAATAATTTTACAAATTATTTAAGCGTTTTTATAATTGTTTTTGTTATATTTTTCTTTGGATCCAAATAAGCTAAAGTAGGTCTTATTTGTTCCCAGATATAAACCATATCTAATTTATTTTTAATTGCATAATCTTGAATAGATTTGTTTATCCTGTCAAGAATAGGCTGCACCTCTTTATTGAATTTTTCGCTAACATTTTGTTCGTAACTCTTTGCTCTTTTGGTAATAATTTTATCCTCATCAATCAAAATTCCTAAACTTGAAGTGTCTGCAGGTGTCATTCTTGATTTGATAGTTTTCAAATCTTCGTTTTCTTTTACATTATATGTTTTTAAAAGCCCAGCTAATTTTGAATCTAATTTTTTTTTAGATTCATTAATTTCTGTCTGATACGATTTTGTAATACTATCTAAACGGGTTAGATTTTTTTTGTAATTTGGGATAGATGCTAAAATACTGTCTTGACTAACATAAGCAATGTTTTGTGCATTAGAAACTGTTGCGAAAAACGCGAAAAGTAAAATAAGTGATTTTTTTGTCATGATATTTTTTTATTAAAAATTAGATTGCAAAGATACTTAAATAGAAAAAACTTGCTAATTATTGATGAAATTTTCACAAAATTTTATGATTTCAATCTTTTTTGTAAAAAAAAGGCATACTATAATTGTTTATTACCTACTAATTTTGGAAAATTATATCTTCTATAAGTCCAATAAACACAAGCATTTAAAAAAAATATGTAATTTTACACTCATATTTATTAACTATTTTGTTGTTTTCAAATAAAGTTTTTTATTTTTGCCAACAAATTAAATTTAAAATTAAATTATTATGTCAGACATTGCATCAAGAGTAAAAGCGATTATCGTAGACAAATTAGGCGTAGACGAAAATGAAGTAGTAATGGAAGCAAGCTTCACAAACGATTTGGGAGCAGATTCATTAGATACTGTAGAACTTATTATGGAATTCGAAAAAGAATTCGACATTCAAATTCCAGACGATCAAGCAGAAAATATTGCTACTGTTGGTCAAGCTATTTCTTATATAGAAGAAGCAAAAAAGTAAAGAATTATACACGCAATTTTATTAAAGTTGCAAGTAATCTATTTTAAGAGCCATCAAAATACCCATAATATTTATATTTCTATAAAAATATGTGGGTATTATTTTTTTTACAAAAATTTTGAATATATTTGTCTAAATAAAAATAAGAAATAAATGGAATTAAGACGAGTTGTAGTAACGGGACTTGGAGCATTAACTCCAATTGGTAACACCGTTGAAGAATATTGGAATTCTCTTATTAATGGTGTTAGTGGAGCCGCTCCTATCAAATGTTTTGATGCGTCAAAATTCAAGACACAGTTTGCTTGTGAACTTAAAAATTTTAATGTAGAAGATTTTATAGACCGAAAAGAGGCACGAAAGATGGATCGATATGCACAATATGCAATGGTTTCTTCGGACGAAGCAATTAAAGATGCTGCTTTCGATTTGGGAAAAATTGATAAAGACAGAGCTGGAGTTATTTGGGGTTCTGGAATTGGTGGTTTGGAAACATTTCAAAACGAAATGCTAAATTTTGCCTCAGGAGACGGAACACCAAAATTTAATCCGTTTTTTATACCAAAAATGATTGGAGATATAGCTTGTGGGCATATCTCAATAAAATATGGGTTTCGTGGTCCAAATTTTGGAACCGTTTCGGCCTGTGCCTCATCAACCAATGCAATTATTGATGCCTTTAATTATATAAGATTAGGGCATGCAGATGTAATGATAACTGGCGGTTCAGAAGCCGCTGTAACTATTGCAGGAATTGGTGGCTTTAATGCTATGCACGCACTTTCTACAAGAAACGATGACCCTAAAACCGCTTCAAGACCAATGGACGCAGGTCGTGAAGGTTTTGTATTAGGCGAAGGTGCTGGGGCATTAATATTAGAAGAATATGAACATGCAAAAGTTCGTGGTGCAAAAATCTATTGCGAAATTGGCGGTGGAGGTATGTCAGCAGATGCCTATCATATTACTGCTCCTCATCCTGACGGATTAGGTGCTAAATCGGTAATGTTGAATTGTTTAAGAGATGCTGGATTAAAACCTACAGATGTTGATGGTGTAAATATGCACGGAACTTCAACTCCATTAGGTGATGTTGCCGAGAGCAAGGCAATTCTTCATGTTTTTGGAGACCACGCCTATACTATGAATCTAAATTCAACAAAATCTATGACAGGTCATTTACTTGGTGCTGCGGGTGCTGTTGAAACAATTTCATCAATACTTTCAATCAAATATGGTATAATTCCTCCTACAATTAATCATTTTACAGACGATGAAAATATTGATAGTAGATTAAATTTTACCTTCAATAAAGCCCAAAAAAGAGAAGTTAAAGTGTTGATGAGCAATACTTTTGGCTTCGGTGGACATAATGCCTGTGTATTGGTTAAAAAATTAGAATTATAAAAATTCAGTTCCTAAAAAACAAAATAAAATGGTGTTGAAATTTAGTTTTCAACACCATTTTTTATAGGTATAATTGGCATTAAACCCAAATTACGCATTAGACTTCGTTATGAAAACTCAAAATGCAATAAAAATAAGTGCTCACGGACTATTTTTGAAGAAAGAATACTTTTGTATTTTGAATTTAAAAATAGGAGTAAGTGCTTATTTTTGAAGTAGTTTGAGTTTGGAATAGATTTCTAATGCGTAATTTGGGTTAAACAAACCAAGCTAATAAAATTCCTATTCCAATCATCGAAATTTTAGCTAAATTAAATTTATGTCCTTCGTTACTTTCAAAAATTATGGTTGATGAGATATGAAATAAAATTCCTATTACAACTGCTGTAATTTGGGAGTAATATTGGTTTAGGAACGACAGATAATTAGCAAAAAATGTTCCTAATGGTGTCATTAAGGCAAATGTTATCATAAATAATAGAACTGTTGTTTTATTCAAATTTGTATTGATAAAAAACGAAGATAAAATAATGGCAATAGGTAAATGATGAATGGCTATTCCTATTGATAATTCGTGATGATGATTAACAGGAAAACCTTCTAAAAGTGCATGAATACATAAAGAAATAAACAATAACCAAGGTGTTTTGTTGGAGATATCGTGTATATGAACATGCCCGTGTTCTGCTCCTTTTGAAAAAAATTCTAATAAAATTTGGAATAAAATTCCTAACATTATAAAAATACCAATAGATTTATTTGATACCGCATAAACTTCTGGTAATAAATCTATTACTGTTATTGAAAGTAAAAAAGAACCACTAAATGCCAATAATAATTTAAGATTTTTATTCTTCTTGGGTCTGATTATAATGGAGAGTAGGTATCCAAAAATTACAGATAAAAAAGGTAAAATATAGTTCATAAATGGTTGATGGTTGTTTTCTAATAGTTTTTTGGTACAGTTTAAAGCACAATAAATAACTATCAATGATTACTTAAAAATCAAAATCAGTCGCTCGCTTTCGTTTTTATAAAACTTCTTCAATTTATAATCACCAAAAACTTCTAACAAATACATTCCTGATTGCTCTATTAATTCCTGAAAATCTTGCAAAGTAAATGCTCTAACCTTTTCGACAAAATGAAATTCCTCTCCTTTATCAGTAAAATTTATTTCTTTATAAATATGATTATCAAGCACATATCGTTTGATGTGAAAATCAATTTCATCAATAGTTTTTATCTCAGATGGAACTAAATTAGCAATTGTTCTAGTAACATTCATAAAATCAATAACTGCAAATCCATAGTAGGATAATGAATTTTTAATAGAAATTAAAGTTTTTAGATTGTCATTTTCATCGTCAAAATAACCAAAACTAGTAAATAAATTAAAGATAGCATCGTATTTTTCATCAAACGGAAAACGCATATCATGAACTTTAAATTTCAAATTTTCATTTTCATTTTTTTTAGCAATTTGAATGCTGTTTGGTGATAAATCTACCCCTAGAACAGTATACTCTAATTGGTTTAGATAAATAGAGTGTCGCCCTTTGCCACAGGCTAAATCTAAAACTTTTGACCCTTTTTCCATATTAAGATACTGGGTCAAATTATCCATAAAAATCTGTGCTTCTCTATAGTTTCTATCTTTATATAAAATATGATAGTAAGGAGAATCAAACCAAGAGGCGAACCAATTATCTGAACTAATATTTATTGAGTCTGACATAATAAATGAGGATAAAAATCTAATTAAATTGCAAATTTAAACTATTTTTGCAAATTAACAGTAATAATTCTTCCGTCGAGGCGGATTTGGTTGGTATGGAAAATTTTAAGATGATTGCCAAAACTTTTTTTGGTTTTGAAGAAATATTGGCTAATGAACTAAAAACACTTGGAGCACAAGAGGTAGAACAAGGTATTCGGATGGTTAGTTTTAAAGGAGATAATGGTTTTATGTACAAAGCTAATTTAAGTTTGAGAACGGCTTTAAAAATTCTAAAACCAATTTATAGCTTTAGAGCCAACAACGAAAATGCCCTTTACAAAGGGATTTTTGGAATGAACTGGAACAAATATTTAAAAGCCAACCAAACTTTTGTGATAGATGTTACCACACATTCAGACTATTTTAAACATTCAGAATTTATTTCTCAAAAATGTAAAGATGCCATTGTTGATCAATTTAGAGAACGAACAGGACAACGACCTAGTATTGATAAAATCCATCCTGATTTGAGAATAAATCTACATATTGATAAAGATCAAGTATCGGTTTCTTTAGATACCTCTGGAGCATCTTTGCACCAACGAGGGTATAAAACAGCTACTAATATTGCTCCAATAAATGAAGTTTTAGCGGCTGGAATTTTATTACTTTCAGGATGGAACGGTCAATCTGATTTTTTAGATCCAATGTGTGGTTCTGGAACATTTTTAGCAGAGGCGGCTATGATAGCTTGCAATATCCCTGCAAATATTAACCGAAAAGAGTTTGCTTTTGAGAAATGGAGTGATTGGGATAGTAATTTATTTGACCAAATTATGGATTCATTGTTAAAAAAAACAGTCGATTTTAAATATAAAATTACAGGATTTGATAAAGCTCCAAGTGCCGTAAATAAAGCTATTGAAAATATAAAAAATGCTAATCTTTCGGATTATATTGATATTGAGGAACGAAACTTTTTTGATACCAATAAATTGAAAGAGGAAAAACTGCATATCGTTTTTAATCCGCCATACAACGAGCGATTAGATATTGATATGGAAAATTTTTATGCTGAAATTGGTGATACTTTAAAACAAAATTATCCTAATACAGACGCCTGGTTTATTACCGCAAACCTCGAAGCCCTAAAATATGTAGGACTAAAACCCTCTCGAAAAATTAAACTTTTTAATGCCAATCTTGAGGCTCGATTAGTCGAATATAAGATGTATGTAGGCAGCAAACGGACAAAATTCCAGGTGAGTTAGTTTAATTTTTTAACACCATTTTTTTAGAAAAAATATTAATATACAATTTTCAACAATATAAATATGCAACATCTTATCGATCGTTTTATTAGTTATGCAACTATTGACACCGAATCTGATGCAAATTCAGAAACTATACCAAGCACAAAAAAACAACTTGTTTTAGCTAATTTATTAGTTGATGAGTTACATAAAATTGGCTTAATCGAAGTAACTATTGACGAAAAAGGCTATGTAATGGGGACTTTGCCAAGCAATGTAGATTATGAAGTGCCAACTATTGGATTTATTGCTCATTATGATACTTCACCTGATTTTACAGGGAAAGATGTAAAACCGCAAATTGTAAAAAATTACGATGGAGGAAATATTGTTCTAAATAAGGAACAAAACATTGTGCTTTCGCCTTCTTATTTTGAGGATTTATTGTTATATAAAGGTCAGACGCTAATTACTACAAATGGTTTGACATTACTTGGAGCCGATGATAAAGCAGGTCTAACCGAAATCATTTCAGCTATGGAATATTTAGTACAAAACCCTGATATAAAGCACGGTAAACTAAGGGTTGGCTTTACTCCTGATGAAGAAATTGGACGAGGAGCTGATTATTTTGATGTAGAAAAATTTGGTGCAAAATGGGCCTATACAATGGATGGCAGTCAAATTGGCGAGTTGGAATATGAAAATTTCAATGCCGCTGGAGTAAAAATATTTTTTAAAGGAAAAAGTGTGCATCCAGGATATGCAAAAGGAAAAATGATTAGCTCGATGTTAATTGCCAATGATTTTATTAATGAATTGCCAAAAAATGAAGTCCCACAAGAAACAGAAGATTATGAAGGTTTTTTTCATATTACACAAATTTCTGGAAGTATTGAAGAAACAAAATTAGAGTTAATAATTAGAGATCACGATGCTGAAAAATTTCAGAAAAGAAAGGAATTAATTAGCCAAATTACAGATAAATTTAATGCTAAATTTGAGAAAAAGTTTGGCGAAAATATTGTAAATACAACTATTACCGATCAATATTATAATATGAAAGAGAAAGTTGTATCTATGCTTTTTATAGTTGATTTAGCCGAAAAAGCCATGAAGGATTTAAACATTGAGCCATTGATAAAACCAATTCGAGGCGGAACAGACGGTAGCCGATTATCATATATGGGATTGCCTTGTCCTAATATTTTTGCAGGAGGGCATAATTTTCATGGAAAATACGAGTATGTGCCTGTTGAAAGTATGGAAAAAGCAATGAAAGTAATTATTAGAATTGCAGAATTGACGGCAACGACTGATTTTTATAAATAATTTTTGGCTGATAAAACCAATGATTATTAACTAATTATCATTTCAAATCCAATTTTCTTCATATCCTGCCAAAAATCAGGATATGATTTTGAGACTACTTCGGCATTGTTAATAATTATAGGCAATTTTATGGCTAATGGTGCAAATGCCATTGCCATTCGGTGGTCGTTGTAGGTATCAATCGCTACAATGGGCAACGATTCTAAAAAACAAATATCTTTTGTAACTCTTATTGAATCGTCTGTAATTTGAACCACTCCTCCTAATTTTTGTAACTCCGTTTGTAAAGCCAATAATCTATCCGTTTCTTTAATTTTTAAGGTATGCAAACCCGAAAGATGGCATTCAATTCCAAGACCAAAACAAGTAACAGCAATGGTTTGGGCGAGGTCGGGACTATCATTTAATTGATAATTGATAATTGATAATTGAGAATTATTTACTTTTTTTATTCTAATTGAATCCTCATTAAATATAGTTTCAACCCCAAAATCCTTGTAAATTTCGACTAAAACCGCATCGCCTTGCAAACTATTTTCATAAAAATTTGATAAACTTATCTCTGTTCCAATAGCTGATAAAGCAACAATTGAATAAAAGTAAGACGCTGAACTCCAATCACTTTCAATTATAAATAATGAATTTTGAATTGCAAATGGAAAATGATTTATTCTTATACAATTATCATTAAATGAAATTTGAACACCAATATTTTTAAGCAATGCCAATGTCATTTCGATATATGGTCTTGAAGTAATTTTGCCAATTAATTCAATCTCAAATCCATTTTCAAGTTTTGGAGCAACGAGCATCAATGCCGAAATGTATTGACTGGAAACATTTGCTGGAAGAGAAATTTTATCTTTTGTAATTTTTCTTCCAATAATTTTCAATGGAGGAAACCCCTCATTTTCAAGATATTGAATATCTGCCCCTAATTCTAGTAAAGCATCAACTAAAATTTTTATGGGGCGTTCTTTCATTCTATTTGAACCTGTTAAAACAACTTCGCAGTCTTCTTTTTGAGAAAAATATGCCGTCAAAAACCGCATTGCAGTTCCTGAATGATGAATGTCAATAATTTGATTATCAGTATTTAACGCTTTTTGCATTAGTTCACAATCATCAGCATTGGAAATATTTTCTAATACAATATTTGGGTACAAAGCCTTTAAAATCAACATTCTGTTAGTTTCGGATTTACTTCCGCTAATTGTAAATGGTAAATTGTGAATGGTGAATTGTGAATGCAGTTTTATATTCATAATTTCCAGAGGATTTTTTTAGTAGAAATAATTATTGATGCTAAAATTTTATTAATTGCTACAATATCGTTTTTAATTGAATTATATTGGGTTTCATTCAAATAATTAGATTCAAATAGTAAATCTAACCAATATTCAGTTTCGTTTGATTCTTTTTCTGCAATAGCAAATTTATGAATAAAATCAAATTTACTTTCGGCTTGTTCAGCCTCTCTGGTTAGTACACCAATTGCTGTAGCACAGCGAAGTAATTGCTTACTCAAAACATATTCTCTCTTTTCAATTGTCAAAAATTGATATAATTTTATCCTTAAAGCAAAGTTAAACGATTTGGTTTTTATAATATTTCTAGCCATAATTTACAATTCACAATTATTTGAGTTTCTCATTATCGTGATGGCGGTTTTTATCTCGCACACTTTTCAAATCCATTTTTTTATCAAATGCCTCTTGCAAGTCAATACCCGTCTGGTTTGCCAAACATAGTACTACAAAAACTACATCAGCAAGTTCTTCTCCCAAATCCTTATTTTTATCAGATTCTTTCTCGGATTGTTCGCCATATCGTCGGGCAATTATTCGAGCCACTTCCCCTACCTCTTCTGTAAGTTGTGCCATATTTGTCAATTCATTAAAATAACGAACCCCGTGCGTTTTTATCCAATTATCAACCTCAAGTTGCGAGTTTTTTAAATTCATCTTATGTTTACTAAAAATTTTCGGTAAAATTAAAACAAAATCGTTCTAACCAATAAAAAAAACAATCAAATATTTAAGGTGGGTTCTATAAAATAGCTATCAGCTAATTTATAGAACCCACCTAAAGAATTATTACAGATCGACGACAAACCAGCTATGGAAATTTATACCCAAAAATGGACTCCACACCGCAGTATGGCTACTTTTTTATTGTGGCATTATTATTTACAAAAACGAAATAGAAAAGTGGAGTATTAGAAACAATTTCTAACTTTCTTTATTTGACGAGACTTAAACCTAAAATTTTAGGTAGGTTAGCCTAAAATTTTACCTCTTTGACTTAAAATTTTAGGTAGGTTAGCCTAAAATTTTAGGTAGGTTAGCCTAAAACTTTACCTCTTTGACTTAAAATTTTAGGTAGGTTAGCCTAAAGTTTTAGGTATGTTACCCTAAAATTTTAGGTAGGTTAGCCTAAAATTTTAGGTATGTTAGCCTAAAACTTTACCTCTTTGACTTAAAATTTTAGGTAGGTTAGCCTAAAA
>DYPB01000187.1 GCA_020720185.1 Flavobacterium psychrophilum
ACCAATTATTTCGTCTATATCATCCCAAAACACATGAAAATTTGATATTTCAAAATTTTTACGCTGTTGTGCCGTTGCTTTTTTTAGTCTTGGTGATAATGGTATTTCGATAACTCTTTTATCACTCAAAGTAAATCTTACTCTGGTTTTAGTGAAGCTTACACCTTTAAACTTAGGCATATTTTCGTAAGCATAAGGGTCTTTTATTGTTGTTTCCTTGTCCATAATTGCGCCTAATTTGCTACAATGTTTTTCCCACTCTTTTTTTATTTTGTCATAATTTACTGAAATAATTTTTTTTATTTCATTTAATTGAGTTTGAGTAAACTTGTAATTCTTCGACAAAGTTACATCGCTTTTAGATTTTATCCAAAACTTACAATTTTTTTCGGCTTTTAACACGTGCAGATGCATTGGCTCGTTGCAATCGGCGCTTACAAAATAAAATTTATATCCTTTTTCGTTGAATACAGTGCCCATCTTAGAAAATATTTACCGCATCATTACCTCCAAATCTATTTTTTTCGGCCTTACAGAATCCATTTTCGCACTTAAATTCAGCTTGAACAATATGTGCGAAGTCTGATTCGCCTAAATACTTTCCTTGCTTTGTTGCTTTTAATATGCTTACTGTGCTTAGTGCCGGATATTTTTTTTGTATTTTGCGTAAATCTTCCGATTTCATTTGCAGCTCGTTTATGGAATCGAAAATCACAACATCGTACTTGTGCAGGTTTTTTGGATTTTCGGATATATCCAAATTCTTATGCATGGCATCTAGGCTGCGGATTTTCGTTTGTATGGTTTTGCTTATACCCTCTTCTTTTGCAACATAAAGCACGTTAAAGCCTTCGCTTGCCAGATAATGAGCAAATTGAATTGCTATTGTACTCTTACCACTCCCTGGCATTCCGTAAAACATGATATGAAATGGTGCGCTGGGTTCTCCAATCATTTTGCGCCATTTTCCGGTTAATGCAATGTGCTCGAATCTAGCATGAGCAACATCGTGGCTGTTTACGATTCCTTTCAAATCAAAATCCGATACTTTGGGCTTTGGTAGTTCTTTGTTGGTCCTAATTGTGCTTAAAGCTTATTTGATGTCTTCAAGTAAGGCACTATCAACGTCAATAACCAACTTCTCTTTTTTTAAATTGTTATTGATTGCCGATACAAGGTGCTTTTGAATTTTGCGAATAAGCTCTATGTGTGGCGTGGATGAAGCAACACTCTTTGCATTAAAACTTGTTTGAATAAAGTTTAAAGAATTGTACGCCCATTGCAGCGTTTTTTCTTTACCGGCAGCCGATTTGTAAAGTCGCAATGCCTTCATCCAGTTCGTTGCAATTGGTACGGCTTTTTTTATAACCTTCGTTGTTTTTTTGCCTTCTTTAAGCTTTATAACATCTGTTTTTTTTGCCTTATGCTTTTCTGTAACTGCTTTTCCGGCAGATGCTTTCGGTTTGTGCTTTAATTTTTCACCAGCAGTTGCATTTGATGATACTGTTTTGCTCAATACTGAGTTTAAACCATCAATATACAAATTAATTGCGTTGCTTATTTTTTCGTTTTGTTCATAAAACTCAATCATTTCTTCAATTTCTGCATACGTTTCTTTTTTTAACTCTTCCGGTAATGCATTTTGGTCTATTTTCGGGTATTCTGTCCGAATATTCTTAATTGTAATCATGTCTTTTGTTTTTAATGTATTAATAACTAGTTTATTGCCTTTGTTTTTATTTTTATTTTATCTCTTGACTTATATTTTTAAATAATGTACCTTTGTAACCTAATGACCAACCGATTCAGGTTAATATGCTTTAAGTGTATCCTGTTGGTGTGTTGGTCATTTTGTATTTTCAGAATATCTTTTATTGCTATTGACATTTTCGTTTTTATGTTTTAAATTTGCATTGACTTTGATTTCTGAGATAACTGCTCTGCAATGTAAAAGCGAGCTGAGGGAACGTTTAGAAATCAAAGTTTTCTTTTTTGTAAATACACAATCCCTTTTGTTCCCATCTTATTAGTTGTCTTCTGAATTTACCGTGAACACTTGAAATATCGTTTATTTCATTGCCTTTTGATGTTGCTATTACGACCACTACACGCAAGTTTTTAACATTTTTCAATTCGACTAAAAACAATTTTGATGTATCATGTTTCATTGAATTGAAAATGGCAAGTGGATTATTTATTTTTTCAGGCAAATTGATAAAATCATCAATTAGTAAATTATGTTTTATCAATGCTTTATCAATAACGCTTTGTTTTAACATAATTGGCTCGTTTTCAACATAGTTTTTTAAAAATAATTGCGGTGTAAAACTTAACCTATGATTTTTTGATAATAAACCAGCCTTATATTTCAAAATGTCTTTATTAAATGCCATTGAATCTATGCCAGACAAATTCTCATTTCCTTTCGCTTGTAATTTTTTTATAATATTAATGGCTTGGAGTTCAAGTATTCTTATTGTTTTAACTATTTGGTTATTGTAAAATTCATCTATTGCATTACTTTTCAATTCTTTTTGCTTTTTATTCAATAATTCTCCAGATTCAATCAACTGGATTATCTTATTTCTCAAATCAGTCTTATTAAAGGCTTGATATCCGTTTAAATCTATCCAATCGGAAAAGGCAAAAGGTTTTGTTTTACCTCTGATTGTGTAATCTTTTGTAAATAGAATGTCTATACATAATTTCTTTAAAACACTGTGTTGATAGCATAAATATAAATTAGAGATATGACCAGTACCATGCCAACCTCTCCATCCATCCTCTTTTCTCCACTTCAAGTTATATTTTATTTTTGAATAATCTATTGACATTTTCGTTTTTATGTTTTAAATTTGCATTGAGAAACTGTCGTAAGGTCGGAGTCTTTTTAAGCCCGAATTGAACCCAACGGCAGTTTCTTTTATTTTAATGAGTTCAGTCTAAAAAGATTGAAAAAATGATTATACCCCTGCCAGCGT
>DYPB01000040.1 GCA_020720185.1 Flavobacterium psychrophilum
AATTATGAGTAAGAATATCCACACGATTAAACTTATCGTCTTCCGTTTCTTGATTGCCTTCGCTTTCAAGGATTTGTTCTATTTTTATGTTGTCAAACAACAATTCACTCAAAAACCCTTCAAGCACAACAAAGTTGGCTTTATTTCTCAAAAGTCTTTTTATTGCCCAATCAAACGATATTAATTTCTTACTCATCACTTAGAATATTTCTGCAAAAATACAAATAATAATTTTCTAAAATATTTCAATGTAATTTTTATTCTTCTATATTAATTAATTCAATATATGTTTTACCATCTTCTGTTTATTGACGTTGTAAAATGTTGTTGTTTTTTGAATAAATTATGATGAAATTTTCTAACCCAGAATACTTATTCGCTTTTGTTTTATAAGGTGTCTTTTCTCCTAAAATTATGTTATGTCTTTTGAAAAGCGTATCATTTTTAAAAATAATTGCATCAATGTATTTTTCTTTTGACAATGATAAATATGGATTTTGAGTAGATTGTTCGTGATTATAAAAATATTTGTCAAATCTAATTTCTACTGGAACACTATGCATTTTAAAAATTGTATCACTTTCACAGTATAAAAATAAGTTTTTATAATTGTTTAATTTCAATCCATTATTGTCATAATTTGAAAAGTCATCAGTATTATCAGGATAGTATAATCTGCTGTTTTCATCATATTTTAAAGGAAATAAATCGAATAAAATTAAATCATTAATAAAGTTTGTTTTTTTTGATTGTGCATTGATACTGAAAGATATTATCAGTATAAAAAATAATATAGGTTTCTTCATTTGTTTTTTTTTCTTTTTTTAACTTTTCCGACAGTCAGCAAAGAATTTCAGATTTTCAGTTTTCGAGAAGTTTGTTTTTCGCCCGAACGTTTGAGTTTGGAATAGATTTCTAATGGGTAATTTAGGTTAAACTTGTAAATGATAAAAGTGTTGTTAAAAAGGTTTTCATTTAAAAAAATTTTTTTAGGTAAAACTAAAAATCTATTTTTGTAAAACAAAAAATAATATTACTTTTGTCTAATATCTTAAAATCATGACAATTTCTGAAGAGAATTACATCAAAATTATATATCATCTATCTCCTATTTCGCCAAAAGGAGTAAACACAAACGCTATTGCCGAAATGCTAAAAACAAAGGCATCTTCGGTTACTGATATGTTAAAAAAACTTTCAGATAAAAAATTGGTAAATTATCAAAAATATTATGGAGTAGTATTGACCTCAAAAGGATTACTTACAGCAAAAATGATTATACGAAGACAACGTTTGTGGGAAGTTTTTCTGGTAGAGAAATTGGCATTTAGTTGGGAAGAAGTACATGAAATTGCTGAAGAATTAGAGCATATAAAATCAATAAAATTGATTAATAAATTAGATACATTTTTAGGATTTCCTGATTTTGACCCTCACGGAGACCCTATTCCAGATAAAAATGGCGAAATTAAAAAAATAGATAAATTATTGCTTTCCGAAGGAATAATAGATGTTAATTATCAATGTTTTGGAGTAAAAGACACCTCGAACTTGTTTTTGCAATATCTAAACAATCAAAATATTAAGTTAGGCACTGATTTAAAAATAGTATCAAAAGAATCTTTTGACAACTCATTAACCATTGAATTAGCAAATAATAGAATCACAATTTCAAATCAAATAGCTTCAAATATTTTTATCAAAACAATATGAACCTACACAAACAACCAAAATCACTCGAAGAAGTAAATCAATCCGTACAGACTCAAAATAAAACCAGCGTTTTCAAAAGAATTTTGGCTTTTTTTGGTCCAGCTTATCTTATTTCAGTAGGCTATATGGATCCTGGAAACTGGGCTACTGATATTGCAGGAGGTAGTCAATTTGGTTATTCCTTACTTTGGGTTTTATTGATGAGTAACTTAATGGCATTACTCCTACAAAGTTTAAGTGCTAGATTAGGAATTGTTACTCAACGAGATTTAGCACAAGCCTCTCGAGAAACCTATTCGCCGTTTATAAATTATATGCTCTATTTTTTAGCAGAAATTGCTATTGCAGCCTGCGATCTTGCCGAAGTGCTCGGAATGGCTATTGGTATTAATTTATTGTTTGATATTCCATTAATTTATGGAGTTTTAATTACCGTTTTTGATACTTTTTTACTGCTTTTTCTTATCAATAAAGGAATCCGAAAAATGGAAGCTTTTGTTATTGCATTAGTAGCAATTATTGCTATTTCATTTGTTTTTGAAATGATTTTTGCCCAACCCGAAATCGGAAAAGTTATCTACGGACTCGTTCCAAGTATGCCAAATAGTGCAGCATTATATATTGCTATCGGAATTATCGGAGCAACAGTTATGCCTCACAATTTGTATTTACACTCCTCATTAGTACAAACTCGAAAATTTGACAGAACCAAAAAAGGAATCAAGCAAGCATTAAAATACAACCTGATAGATAGTACAATAGCTTTAAATTTAGCTTTTTTTGTAAATGCAGCCATATTAATTTTAGCAGCCGCTACATTTTATAAAAACGGGATGTATAATGTTTCCGAAATTCAAGACGCACATCAATTTATGGAACCACTTTTAGGCAAATGGGCACCCATTTTATTCGCCATTGCATTGATTGCAGCAGGACAAAGCTCAACGATTACAGGCACTCTTGCAGGTCAAATTATTATGGAAGGGTATCTAAATTTACGCATTCAACCTTGGGTCAGACGAATAATTACTCGGTTAATTGCCATTGTTCCAGCCGTTATAGTAATTTCTATTTTTGGCGAAAAAGTAACAGGAAATCTATTAATTTTAAGTCAAGTAATTCTAAGCTTACAACTTGGATTTGCCATCATACCTCTAATTCATTTTGTATCCGACAAACAGAAAATGAAAGGATTCGAAATCTCAAAATTAACCCAAATAACCTCTTGGATAGTCGCCTTAATTATAATTTCGCTAAACACAAAATTAGTTTTCGATTTTATTGCAGAAACTTTACAAACTTCTAAAAACCCTTTTATTCTTTGGATTACAGTTGTGCCAATTGCATTCGGTTTTCTAATCTTGTTGCTCTATATATTCTTGAAACCTTTTGTTACAAAATCAAATAATCAAATCCAAAACCATTCGCCACACAAATTAGATTTAAAAATCTCAACTCTAAAAAATTATTCTAAAAAGAACATTGCTATAACCATAGATTTTTCTGATGCCGACGAAAAAGCACTTCATAATGCATTTGACTTGGGTGGAAAAGACGCTAATTACACCCTAATTCACATTGTAGAAACTGTCGGAGCAATGATGTATGGTACAAATACAGATGACCATGAAACCATAATAGATGAGCAATTATTAGAAGAATACCAAAAAACATTAACCGAAAAAGGTTTTAAAGTTTATACAAAACTTGGTTTTGGAAAACCTAATAAAATCATACCAAAGATTATAAATAACGGAAATTTTGATGTATTAGTAATGGGAACTCATGGACATACCGGTTTTAAAGATTTACTTTTTGGAACAACCGTTAATAATGTAAGACATAAAATAGAAATTCCGTTATTTATCGTAAAAGGCTAAACCAAAAGTAAATCTATTGCTATAATTATAACAAAAATATTCAAAACCAAAAAGAGTTATATTCTTACGATAGCAATAATTAATACCAAGAAAATTTACTATTTTTGTAAAAAAATATCTTTACAAAAATGATTAAAAATATAAAACCATATAAAGATTCTGACTTAGGCAAAAAAGAACAAATAGCACAAATGTTTGATAACATTTCTGGAAATTATGACCGTTTAAATCGTGTAATTTCTTTTGGAATTGATAAATCTTGGCGAAAAAAAGTATTGAAAATTGTGGCTCATAAAAACCCACAAACGATACTTGATATTGCAACAGGCACAGGCGATTTGGCTATTTTAATGAGCAATACAACCGCAAATAAAATTATTGGTCTTGATATTTCGCAAGGAATGCTTGAGGTTGGCAAACAAAAAATTGCTTCAAAAAAGCTCTCTCATAAAATAGAAATGATATTAGGCGATTCTGAAAAAATGCCGTATCCTGACAGTTCGTTTGATGCCATTACTGTTGCATTTGGAATACGAAATTTTGAGAATTTAGACAAAGGATTGATAGAAATTCATAGGGTTTTGAAACCAAACGGCATTTTTGTAATTCTTGAAACCTCAAATCCTACAAAATTTCCATTTAAACAAGCTTACTATTTTTACACAAAATATATCCTACCAATAATTGGAAAAACATTCTCTAAAGACAACTCGGCTTATAATTATTTAGGCAAATCAGCAAATATCTTTCCGTTTGGGAAAGATTTATGTAATATTTTACAAAAAAATGGGTTTATAGATGTTCAAGCAATGCCACAATCATTTGGTGTAGCCACAATTTATAAAGTATCAAAATAAAAATTAATATTACAAACGGATGAAAAAATATTTAATAACAGGAATTTTATTTCTAATTATATTTACTACAAATGCACAATCTAAAAGAGGCACTTTTAGTAAAGATCCAATTTTAAATTTTGAAAACTGGGACAAACAAAGGATGTATTTCGGATTTTATTTAGGTTTTAACAATTATGATTTTAAAATAGATTACAAAAGTTTGCCCGAAATTCAAGTAGAATCTTCCATCGGTTTTAGCGTTGGTATAGTTGCTGATTTGCGTCTTGCAGAATATTTTAATCTTCGATTTGAGCCAGGTTTGTATTATGCACAACGAAATTTAACTTATTCAAATCCAGCATTTACCCAACAACGAGATTTATTACGAGAAGTAAAATCGACCTACATAAATTTTCCATTATTGTTAAAATATTCAGCTTTAAGAACAGGAAATGTAAGACCTTTTTTAATCGGTGGATTATCGACTTCCTTGAATTTATCAAGCAATAGTCGTGCAGAAGATGATAATTTAAAACAAGTTTTTAGAATGAAATCATGGACAAATAATTACGAACTTGGATTTGGAATCGATTTATATTTGGAATATTTCAAATTTTCACCATCAATTCGTGGCGTTTTTAGCCTTGACGACGAACTTATTCGTGATGCAGACCCAAATAGCCCTTGGACAGGTAATATTGAAAGTTTAAAAAGTCGTGGTGTTTTTGTTAATTTTTGTTTTCATTAATTTTTATAATACAAATTATATTTATCTTTGCAACAGTTTAAAACAATCTTAAATCATAAATATGTATCCAGAAGAAATGGTAAAACCAATGCGAGCAGAACTTTCTGACGCTGGTTTTCAAGAATTATACACAAAAGAAGCAGTAGAAAACGCTGTAAATCAAGAAAACACAACCTTATTGATTGTCAACTCTGTTTGCGGATGTGCAGCCAGAAACGCTCGTCCAGGGGCAAAAATGAGTTTAGATGGAACTAAAAAACCATCAAATTTGGTAACCGTTTTTGCAGGAGTTGATAAAGAAGCCGTTGATGCTGCCAGAACCCATATGTTTCCTTTTCCGCCATCATCACCATGTATTGCATTATTCAAAAATGGCGAACTAGTCCATATGCTTGAAAGACACCATATAGAGGGTCGTCCGGCCGAAATGATTGCTGATAATCTAAAAGATGCTTACGCAGAATTTTGTTAAATTAAAACAAAATACCTTTTAAAAACCATTAAAAAAAATAAGAGAATTAAGTTATAAAAAGCTTAAGGAAACTTAATTTTTTAATGGTTTTTATTCAAATATAATTATAGTATCTTTGTGCAGAATTAATCTAAATAAAGTAATTTTAAATTAACTTATTTTTTAAAAAGAACCTATGACAACTTCAGGAAGAATAGAATTAATGGCTCCAGCTGGAAATTTCGAATCTATGCAAGCAGCTTTAGACAATGGCTGTGATTCGATTTATTTTGGTGTGGAACAACTAAATATGCGAGCAAGAGCAACAGTTAATTTCGTTTTAGATGATTTGCCAGAAATTGCTCGCAGATGCAAAGAGAAAAATGTTAGAACCTATCTGACATTAAATACTATTATTTATGATCACGATTTATCAATTGTAAAAACACTTTTAACCAAAGCCAAAGAGGCTGGAATTACTGCCGTAATCGCATCCGATCAAGCCGTAATTATGACTGCAAAAACAATGGGAATTGAAGTACATATTTCCACTCAATTAAATGTAACCAATATTGAAACGGTAAAATTTTATGCTTTGTTTGCTGACACCATCGTTCTTTCAAGAGAATTGAGTTTGCGTCAAGTGAAAAAAATTACCGATGATATTGAAAAAGAGCAAATTAAAGGTCCAAGTGGAAATTTAGTTGAAATCGAGATTTTTGGTCATGGAGCTTTATGTATGGCAGTTTCAGGAAAATGTTATCTGAGTTTACATTCACATAATTCATCGGCAAATCGTGGAGCTTGTAAACAAAATTGTCGCAAAAAATATACTGTTATTGACCAAGAAAGCGGTAACGAATTAGAAATAGACAACGAATATATCATGTCTCCAAAAGATTTATGTACGCTAGATTTTTTGGATCAAGTGATTGATTCTGGAATAAAAGTTCTAAAAATTGAAGGCAGAGGAAGAGCAGCAGATTATGTAGCGACAGTAATAAAAACCTATCGTGATGCCATTGATTCTTATTACGACGGAACATTTGACAAAGAAAAAGTAACTAATTGGATGGAAGAGTTATCAACAGTTTATAATCGTGGATTTTGGAGTGGTTATTATTTAGGTCAAAAAATGGGTGAATGGTCAGATAATCCAGGGTCAAGTGCGACTCAAAAGAAAGTTTATGTTGGAAAAGGAATGCACTATTTTGTAAAATCAAGCATCGCCGAATTCAAAATAGAAGCTTATGAGATCAAAAAAGGAGATAAAATTCTAATTACTGGACCAACAACTGGTGCACAAGAATTAGTAATTGAAGATATGTTCGTAAACGATGTCAATTCAGATAAAGCAACTAAAGGAGATAGTTGTACGATGAAATTACCTTTCAGAATTCGTTTATCTGATAAAATGTATAAAATTGTAGAAAATTAATGGTAATTGTAACCCTACAAAGAGAAAAATGTATTGGTTGTAACTACTGCGTAGAAATGGCTCCCGCACAATTTCAAATGTCGAAAAAAGATGGAAAATCGGTGTTAATAAAATCCGTTAATACTAAAGGTTTTCATACTCTAAAAACAAAAGATTATACCATTTTAGAAAATTGTGAATTGGCAGTAAAGGCCTGTCCTGTACACATTATCACTGTTAAAGAAACCTGATTATGTCCCTATTTTTTCTAATTTGATTAAAAAATATAGATTCCAAATCTCAAATGCTTTTTTTTTTTATCTTTACCCATTAAACATTTAATAAAATAAAGTTGCACTTTTTGCAACAACAATATATATTATGGCTTGTACAAGTTGCTCAACATCAGACGGTGGAACCCCAAAAGGTTGCAAAAACAACGGCACTTGTGGCACGGATAGTTGCAATAAATTAACCGTTTTTGATTGGCTTTCAAATATGAGTTTGCCAAACGGCGAAGAACCTTTTGACTGTGTTGAAATTCGTTTTAAAAACGGACGGAAAGAATTTTATAGAAATACCGAAAAATTATCAATCTCTATTGGTGATATTCTAGCTACAGAAGCAGCACCAGGACACGATGTAGGAATTGTAACCCTTACTGGAGAATTAGTGAGGGTGCAAATGAAGAAAAAAGGTATAAAAACCACCAGTTCTGAAATTACAAAAATTTATCGAAAAGCCACCCAAAAAGACATTGATATTTGGCAAAATGCCAGAGATAAGGAAGATAAAATGCAAGTAAAAGCTCGTGAAATGGCTATCATGCATAAACTACAAATGAAAATATCTGACATTGAATTTCAAGGAGATGGGTCGAAAGTAACCTTTTATTACACCGCCGAAGATAGAGTTGATTTTAGATTATTGATTAAAGATTTTGCTAAAGAATTTAGTACCAGAATAGAAATGAAACAAGTAGGCTTTCGTCAAGAGGCCGCTCGTTTAGGAGGTATTGGTTCCTGCGGACGAGAATTATGCTGTTCAACTTGGCTAACAGATTTCAGAAGCGTCAATACCGCAGCAGCACGGTACCAGCAATTATCATTAAATCCACAAAAATTAGCAGGACAATGCGGTAAACTAAAATGCTGTTTAAATTATGAGTTGGATACTTATATGGATGCTCTAAAGGATTTTCCTGCTTATGAAACTAAACTTTATACCGAAAAAGGAGAAGCAGTTTGTCAGAAACAAGACATTTTTAAAGGGCTAATGTGGTTTGCTTATTTGAATGATATTGGAAATTGGCATTTATTAAAAATAGAAAATGTAAGAGAAATCATTTCCGAAAACAAACAAAAAATAAAAGTTTCATCAATAGAAGACTATGCAGAAGAAATTATAGTAGAAACAAAACAGAATTTTAATAATGCAATGGGACAAGAAAGTTTAACTCGATTTGACCAACCCAAAACAAGAAATAGAAATAAGAATAAAAACAAAAAACAAATTGTTGATAAAACAACAACAAATAATATTATAAAACCAAAAGGAAACAATCCGAAAACTGCTGGATCAAACATTATTCGTCCAAACACAAATAAAATAATTCCAAATAAACCCTAAAATGAATTTTAGAATTTTCTGCTTATTACTTTCAATAACAATAATATCATGTGATGATACTCAAATTTATGACGATTATAAATCGACAGGAAATGCTTGGCATCAAGACAGTATTGTTACATTCAATTTGCCAAAAATGGACCAGAAAAAATACTATAATCTATTCTTAAACATTCGCAACAACAACGAATACGAGTTTAACAATATGTTTTTATTAGTTTCTATGGAGTATCCAAATGGTTTAACAAAAGTAGATACACTTGAATATATGATGGCGAATCCAGACGGAAGCCTTATGGGAGAAGGGTTTTCAGACACCAAAGAAAGTAAATTGTTTTATAAAGAAAATTTTAAATTTGATAAAAAAGGATTATATAAAATTAACATTCAACAAGCCGTTCGACAAGCTGGGAAAGTGGCTGGAGTAAAAAAACTAAACGGTGTTACCGAAGTTGGATTTCGGGTGGAGAAGAATTAGAATTACGAGATTTTAAAAAAGCTTACAGCTAAAAATCATAAAAGACGGAATATAAATACGCTGTATAATGGATGTAAATTATGAGAAAACGCTTAATCTTTCGGATGAAATAAAAAACAAATTAAATGAATTAAGTTTTTTATTAAATTCAACCGTAAACCAAGGTTTGTCAAATGAATTTAACATAAAAAAAGAAGAATTAATTAATTGGATTGAAGAAATTGAATTTACTATTTTAAATTATCCAAATATATAAGTAAGTATAAATAAAAAATCGAGAAATTGATAAGATTAAAAGAAAAAATAAGTATTGAAGAATTTGATGGTAAAAACTATCAAATTAGACTTGTTGAACCCAGTGATAAAGCGGTTTTGACGCATTATTTACACAACATAAATAACGGCGTTTCAAGTCATTATAAAGAAGATGCTTTAAAGGTTTTGTCGGAATATTTAAAGTATAGAAATGAAGATGAAAACCTATCAATGGTTGCCGAAGATGCTTTACAAGGGTTGCTTTTTGAAGTAGAAAATGTTCCATTTCCAACACCAGAAAATTATACTTTTAAATTTATTGACCTTTTTGCAGGAATTGGCGGATTTAGGTTGGCTATGCAAAATATTGGCGGAAAATGTGTTTTCACTAGTGAATGGGATATAAATGCACAAAAAACATACCATAAAAATTTTGGCGAAGTACCGTTTGGCGACATTACAAAACCTAAAATTAAAAATTATATACCACAGGAATTCGATGTTTTATGTGCTGGATTTCCTTGCCAACCTTTTTCTAAAGGCGGTCATAGAAATGGTTTTGAAGATACAAGAGGAACATTATTTTTTGATATTTGTGAAATTATTGAAAAACACAAACCAAAATTTTTATTTTTAGAAAATGTTTCCAATTTAGTTTCGCACGATAGTGGAAATACCTATCAAGTTATTTTGGATAGTTTGAACAAATTAGGATATTATTATCCTAACAAACCATTGATTATTTCGCCCGATAAATTTGGCGTACCAATCTTAAGACCAAGGGTTTACATTCCTTGTGTACGAAAAGACATCGCTGTAAAAGATGTAGATTTTATTAAAAATTTCAATACTTATTTAGAAAAAGAATATTCAAAAACCATTCGTCCAATAGATGATTTTTTAGATTTAGAGTTAAAAAAAGATTTGACAGAATATGAAAATAAAGTTCTTAAAATGTGGGATGAATTTTATCAAAGAATCGATTTAAAAATTATTGGTTTTCCAATTTGGTCTGATTATTTTAAATACGATGGAGATTATTCAGAATATCCAGTTTGGAAAGCGAAATTTATTGAGAAAAATGTGGCGTTGTATAACAGAAATAAAAAAATTATTGATTATTGGTTTAAAGAATACGACGATTTAGATTGGTGTGTAAAAACCCATAGAAAAATGGAATGGCAGGCTGGAGATAAATATAAGTCATTGTACGACTGTTTAATACAATTTCGTCCATCGGGAATTAGAATTAAAAAACCAGACAAATTTTCTACACTTGTTGCAATGAATCATCAGCAAATAATTGGAAAATTAAGTAGAAAAGTTACAATTAATGAATCGAAATTATTACAATCATTTCCTGCAAATTATGTTTTGTCAGATTCTAACTCAATTGCTATGAAACAGTTAGGGAATTCTGTTAATGTAAATGTCATTGAAAAGATTTTCGCCTTAATAAAAGATAAATATGACAAAGGTTGAACAAATTGTAGATAATAAAATCATTTTGGATTATGATGTTAAATTGTCTAAAAATGAACTTGTTGAAGAAATGAAAAAAGATTTTGGAATTTCAAATTCGAGCAATCCGTTTGTTTGTAAGATTGATAATGAAGAGGTTAAGCTTTTTGTAAAACAAATAACCTATTTAGGAAACCCGCATGCAATATTTAAAAAACGAATACAGATTTCAAAAGGTTGGTCAGAAGAATTAAAGAGTGAAAATTCATTTTTAATTGGACTTTACAAATATAATAGCACTATAATTTATACAATTTTTGATAAAAAAAACTATATAAATAGAGTTACAAATAACTCATCAGCACATGTTTATACAATTGATTTGTTAAAAGCACAGGAACAGAATGTTTTTTCAAAGAAAGATAATTTTGGCAATATAATAACATCTGTAAAAAGAAATTTTATATACAATACATTATCAAAATTGATAAACAAAGAAGTTGTTTTAACTGACGAGGTAGTATTATTTGATGAATTTAAGAAAACATTAAAATCAAAATATACTGGAAAAGAATGCTATTCTGAAATGATAAAAGACAATTACAAAAACAAATTTCAGCCAGAATGGGCAGGGTTTTATTTGGAATATAAATTTGAAAATTATTTGAATAAAAGCCCAAATTTAAAAATAATTTGCAATTATCAATCCAATAAAAAGAATGGGGAAATTGATTTGGACTTGAACTTTAACGATAAATATTATGGTGGTTTAAAGGCACATTCCAACGAATCTTCGGCAATTTTAGGAAATGATAAAAACAATGTTCATTCTGCTTTAAAATTATATAATAAAATTTGGTATATTGTTTTTAATCACAATACTCAAAAAGATTCAGAGAAAAATTTTGAAGTAACAATGTTTTGGAATAAGGAACAAAATAAGGAAAATACGATGAGTTATTCTTCTAAAATGAAAAACAATATTACATTTACAGATTTTAAAATACTGGAAATTAACAATTATAATAAGCAATATTTAAGCGATTTCAATCAAGGAAAAAACTCAAATGGATTGCCAAGAGAACCAAAAATAAAAATTGACAAGAAAAATATAAATAATTTTTTGATTTATAATTCTGATTTTTAAACTATTAAAAACAAACAAAAATGAAACAAAAAATAAAACAAAAAATAGCTGATAAAAAACATTATTTAGATAAAGATATTACTTTTTATAGAAAGAAATTTTGGCAAATTTTCTTCTATGGATTAGGCGGTATTTTCTTATTTTTCCTATTGGCCTCATGGGGTATTTTTGGAACAATGCCTTCGTTTGAAGAGTTAGAAAATCCAAACTCTAATCTTGCTACCGAAATAATTTCATCGGATGGAGTTGTATTAGGCAAATTTTATAGCGAAAACCGAAGTGCCATTAAATATAACAATTTGCCCAAACATTTGGTTGATGCTCTAGTATCCACAGAAGACGAACGATTTTATGAACATTCTGGAATTGATGCCAAACGAACTTTAGGAGCAGTAGCAAAATTAGGTACAAACGGAGGAGCAAGCACCATTACGCAACAATTAGCTAAATTATTATTTCACGGCGAAAGATCAAAATTTAAAATAATAGGATTAATCCAAAAAGTAAAAGAATGGATAATTGCAGTAAAATTAGAAAGACAATATACCAAACAAGAAATATTAGCAATGTACCTCAACAAAGCTGATTTTGTTAATACCGCAGTAGGAATTCGTAGTGCTGCAAAAGTTTATTTTGCAAAAGAACCTAAAAACTTAACAATTAATGAAAGTGCAATGTTGATAGGAATGCTTACCAACCCATCGGCATTTAACCCCGTACGACGACCAGAAAAAGTTCAGAAAAGACGCAATATCGTTTTAGGTCAGATGGTTAAAAATAATAAAATTTCTGATGCAGAACGACAAAAATTAAAAATAGAACCAATAAAACTTAACTTCAAACCAGAAAGTCATTTAGATGGAATTGCAACTTATTTTAGAGAATATTTGCGAGATTATATGAAACAATGGGTAAAAGATAATAAAAAACCAGACGGAACAGATTATGATATTTATAGAGATGGTTTAAAAATATATACTACTATTGATTCTCGTATGCAAACCCATGCTGAAGAAGCAGTTTCGGTACATTTAAAAAACCTGCAAGAAGAGTTTTTCTCGCAACAAAAAAACAATAAAAACGCTCCTTTTTTAAGCTTAACAACAGAAGAAACTGACAAAATTTTAATGCAAGCTATGAAATCGTCAGAAAGATGGCGACAAATGAAAATGCAAGAAATTTCGGATGAGGATATTATAAAATCATTTTCTATTAAAACAAAAATGACTCTTTTCTCTTGGGATGGCGATAAAGATATGGAGATGACCCCGTTAGATTCTATTAGATATTACAAACATTTTTTACAAGCAGGAGTAATGTCAATGGAACCACAAACTGGACAAATTCGAGCTTGGGTTGGCGGTATTAATTACAAACATTTTCAGTATGACCATGTCGGGCAAGGAGCCAGACAAGTAGGATCTACTTTCAAACCGTTTGTATATGCCTCTGCAATTCAACAACTTGGAATGTCTCCTTGTGATACTATTATTGATGGTCCGTTTATGATTCATCAAGGACGACATCATGTAACTGCTGATTGGGAACCTCGAAATTCTGATAATAAATATCGAGGAATGGTAACACTAAAAAAGGCATTAGCATTATCAATAAATACTGTCTCAGCAAAATTAATTGACAAAACAGGTCCTGAAGCCGTTGTAGAACTCACGCATAAATTAGGCGTAAAATCTGAAATACCTGTTCAGCCAGCCATAGCATTAGGAGCGGTGGACATTACCGTTCAAGATATGGTAGCTGCATACAGTACTTTTGCTAATGAAGGCGTGTATATGAAGCCACAATTTATTGTTAGAATTGAAGACAAAAATGGTAATATTATTGATGAACCAAATCCAGAATCGCACGATGTTTTAAATAAAGATATTGCTTTTGCAGTGATAAAATTACTGGAAGGAGTAACCGAAATAGGTTCTGGAGAAAGACTTCGAACAGATGGCGGCGGTAATGGTTATAATCGGGTAACAGGCTATCCCTATATGTTTACAAACCCTATTGCAGGCAAAACTGGAACTACACAAAATCAATCTGATGGTTGGTTTATGGGAATAGTGCCAAACTTGGTAACTGGAGTTTGGGTAGGTTGTGAAGACCGTTCTGCAAGATTTAAAAGCATCACTTATGGGCAAGGAGCTGTTGCAGCATTACCAATTTGGGGAATGTTCATGAAAAAATGTTATGCCGACCCAGCATTAAATGTATCAAAAGAAGAATTCAAACGACCTGATAATTTATCCGTAAAAGTAGATTGTTGGACTCCTCAAAAAGAGATAGATAGTACTGATATTGAACAAGATACGGAACAATTTGGTTTAGAGTAAGCTATGTGTTAAATTTATCGTATAAAAAAAGGTTCGTTTAAAGCGAACCTTTTATATATATGTAACTTATTAGTTTAAAACTACTTTCGTTTGACTAACAACATCTTTCCTGTCAAGAACTTTAATAGTATAAGTTCCTTCTTTTAAATCCTTAATATAAATGTTTTCAGAAACTTTTACCGCTCTGTTTTTATATTTAATGTTAGTTCTGTGGCAATAAGTAACTTTTTCACCATCTATTGTTTCAGTAACATTATCGCCAATTAAATTATTTTTATCATCTAAAACTTGAATGTAATAATTTCTGTCAGAAGCTCTTACTACAAAATTTTGAGGAATTACAAAATTTACTTTCAAAAAACCTACTTCGCTTGAATCATCGGTTTCTTCTTCTTCTTTTGTATCCTCATTAACATATCTGTAAGATGATGCGTTTAATCCAGCAATTTTAATTTTTGTTAAAATATCTGAAACTTGTGGTTTCTTATTAACCACAGCTCTTGAAGGGTCTATACTTAACACCTCTTTTTTTGGAGTTTCTTTTACCCCTTCCATTCTATCAGCAATAGCATTTTCATCAGCTCTATTTAAGTCTGATATTGCCTGTCTCGCTTTAGCAATTTCGTTTCTTTTTTTCTCAACTAATGCTTCGATTCTATTTTTTTCTGCTAATTCTTTTGCAATTGCTTTACTAACCTCGCTATTTTGTGTGGCTACTTTGCTAACTTCATTTTTTTGTGTGGCTAATGCTTGTAATCTTTGTTTTTCAGCTAATTGTTTTTCGACCAAAATTCTTGCGGCTTCGTTTTTCTTTGCGTTAATCTCTTCTAATTTTATTTTTTCTGCTAATGCTTTTGCTAATTTTGCTTTTTCAGCCTCTCTTTTTTGAGCTACTAATGCTTCTAATCTTGCTTTTTCAGCTTCATTTTTTCTTGCTATTAAAGCTTCCATTTTCTTTCTTTCGATAGAATCGTTAACAAGTTTAGATTTCTCCTCAGCACTTTTTTTCGCTGCTAAAGCTTCAGCCCTTGCTTTTTCAGCCAATTCTTTTGCAACCCGAACTCTTTCATCTGCACTTTTCTTTGCAGCCACAGCTTCTATTCTTAATTTTTCAGCCTCATTTCTTCTTGCTACTAAAGCTTCCATCTTTTTTCTTTCTATAGAATCTTTAGCATTTTTTAGTGCTTCTTTTCTTTTTGCTTTTTCAAGTGCAAGATTAGAGTTATTTGTTAAGGCAACCGTGTTTTTACTCAAATTATTTTCTGATTCTGCCTTTAGTTTATTGTATGAACTTTGTAGTTTTGCTAATTTTAATTTTGCGGCTTTTAATTCAGCATTTAAATCAACAATTTTTTCCTCGTCAATTAATATTTTCTTTGTTAATTCAGAATTTTTACCAATAACAGAATCACTTTTAATTTTATTTTTTTCTAATTCTGATAAAATTTTTGTTCGCTCTCCTGTTGCAATTTCAATTTGTTCTTTTATAAAATCCGTATCATTAGATTGTTTATAAATGTAACCGCCTTGAAATAAGGCTAATAATCCAACACCAGCTGTAATTACTTTAGTGTTTTTATTTTTCATGATTTTATGATATTTAAGAATTTTGGCAAATATAGTAAATAATTAAATACAAAATGCACTAAAATAAAATAAAAGTATTGAATTTAGCTTAAATTTCATAATTTATTTGAAGCCATTAGGTTTTATTTTTTATATTTGTGAAATATAAAATTTAATAATGAAAAAAATATTTTTAATTCTATTTTCTATCCATATCCTTTTATCTTATTCTCAAACAAAAATGATAACACCACCTTATCTTAAAAAAGGCGATACAATTGCCATTGTTGCTACAGCACGAAAAAATATTGATGACAACCTAAAACCCGCTATTGAATGGCTACATAACTGGGGGCTCGAGGTGGTTATTGGCACTACAATTGGTCTTGATAATAATCAATTAGCAGGAACTGACGAACAGCGTGCTGCCGATTTTCAAGCACAAATGGACAACCCAAATATAAAAGCAATATGGTGTGTTAGAGGAGGTTATGGCACTGTAAGGATGATAGATTTATTAAATTTTACAAAATTCAAACAAAATCCAAAATGGATTATAGGTTTTTCAGATGTTACTGTTTTGCACAATCATCTTAACACAATGGGATACAAATCTATTCATGGCATAATGCCAATAAGTTCAAAAGCCAGCGATGAGGCTAAAGGAACCTTACACAGAGCCTTGTTTGGCGAAGGATTATCATATAAAATTGATAGTTATCTCATGAATCGAAATGGTGTTGCAAGTGGCGAAATGGTTGGCGGAAATCTGTCTATTTTATACAGTTTGCTGGGGTCAAAATCAGCAATAAATTGTGATAATAAAATACTTTTTATAGAAGATTTAGACGAATATTTGTATCATATTGATAGAATGATGCTGAATTTGAAACGCTGCGGTTGCCTTGAAAATTTAAACGGAATTGTTGTTGGTAGTATGACAAAGATGAAAGACAATGATATTCCGTGGGGTAAAAATGCACTCGAAATTATTGACGATGTTACAAAAGATTTAAAAATTCCGATAATTTATAATTTTCCTGCTGGCCATATTGCTGATAATAGGGCTTTAATTTTGGGCGAAAAAGTCTTTATTGATTCAAATAACGAATATAGCACAGTTGACTTTAAAAACTAATTAATTTGGCACAACATAACGAACTTGGCAAACTTGGTGAAGAGCTGGCGGTAGAATTTCTGCAAAAAACAGGTTATGATATTTTAGAAACAAACTATGTTTATCAGAAAGCAGAAATTGATATAATTGCCCAAAAAGAAAATCTTTTAGCAGTAGTTGAGGTCAAAACCCGATCAAGTATCGAGTTCGGATTGCCACAAGATTTTGTGAAACCAAAAAAAATACAATTATTAGTAAAAGCAGTTAATGAATATGTCGTTTCTAATGATTTAGAGGTTGAGGTTCGATTTGATATTGTTGCTATTTACAAAGACAACAAAGAATTTAAAATAGACCATTTGGAAGATGCTTTTTATCATTTCTAAACCTCTTTTTTTACCAATAAATAGTAATCATTTTCTAAAAGACAATACCCTTGATTGTACAGAAAATAATAAGTATTTCCAGTTTTTGTGTTTAGAATGGATGTAAAAAACTCAAAATCAAAACCTTTAGCTTGGAGTTTCTGTTTACTTATTTTTGATTTTCCTTCAATATTAAATTCGCACAAAATTCTATAATTTTTCCGCAATTTGTTATTTACATTTCGCATATAATTAGTACTGTCTTTATTAATTTTGTTGTTGTAACTGTTCCGACAACCATCGGAGCAGAATTTTTTGTCTTCACGACCAACAATTTTCTCGGAACATTCCAAACATGTTTTCATAAGTTTTTTATTTTATAAAAAAATTGATAATCAGAGTTTTAGAGTTTTTATTTTTAACCCAAATTACGCATTAGACTTCGTTATGAAAACTCAAGATGCAATAAAAATAAGTGCTCACGGACTATTTTTGAAGAAAGAATACTTTTGTAT
>DYPB01000188.1 GCA_020720185.1 Flavobacterium psychrophilum
TGATGTACCACTGTTGTTTTTCCTGACCCTGTACCCCCTGCAATTCCTATTATTAACATTTTATTCTTTTTTTCACAAAAATAAGAATAATTAGATAGATTTCAATTATTTTAGTTTTAATTTTTCATAGCTATCTTTCAATTTTTTATTACAGTTTAAAAACGAAGTAGCTTCCTTGAATTTAAGAAAATAGTTAAGCTCTTTTGGAGGAAATCTATGTGCTTGGAGTTGTTTTGAAGTAATTTTAGTGTATTTAAAAACCGAATTTATTTTTTAAAATTTTGGATTGCCCAAATTAGTAATGCGTTTTTTTCTTTTGGAATTCCTAATTTTTCAATAATTTTTGTACGATGACCTTCTACCGTTTTTTCAGACAGGAAGAGTAATTCTGCAATTTGCTTGCTCGTTTTTTGTTGGGTAATAAGTTCTATAATTTTTTTTTCGGACAAAGTAAGTTTTAATAATTCGGTAGTAGTGTTGTTGTTGTCAAGAATTAAATCCTCTTCTAAAAATATACTCACATATTTATTGCCTTTAGAAACTTCGGTTAAACACTTTTCTAGTTCGGTTTGGGCGTGTTCTTTTAGAATATAGCCGTAAATTCCGTATTCTGACGCTTTTTTATAAATAGTTGTTTCTTTATGCATGGTTAGCAACACTATTTTTGTTTTTAGTTTACTTTCTTGCACTTTTTTTGCTACATCTAAACCGTCTAACCCGGGCATGTTAATATCTAAAATGGCGATGTTGGGTTGATGGAGCATAATTAAATTTAAAGCCGAAACACCGTTTGAGCAAGTATCAAGCACTTTATATCCGTAAGATTCTACAAAACTTTTGGTGCCTTGTAGAGTAAATGGATGGTCGTCTGCGATAAGTATTTTCATGATGCTTTTTTAATTTCGATAGTTATAATGGTTCCGTTTTTATCGGACATAATTTTTGCTTCGCCACCAATTACTTTACTTCTTTCGATGATATTGTGCAACCCAAAGGCATTTTTTCCGTTTAATGTTTCATTCACATTAAATCCTTTTCCGTTGTCTTTTATTTCTATAAAAAGGCTTTCGTTTTTTTCTGAAATTGTAATTTTTGCAGCCACTGCATTGGCATATTTAATAATATTTGACAAGGCTTCTTGAATGATGCGATATACTTGCAATTCGTCATTTATTGATAAAGAAGTTGTATAATCAATATGTGCTGTTACCATAAAATCATTTACAGATTGCGCTCGTTCTACTAATTGTTCCACACTTGCTTTTAATCCTATTTTATCAAACATAATTGGATGTAAGTTTCTACTAATAATGCGAATATCATTTATAATAGCATCAATTTTAGTATTGGTAACTTCTGTTTTTTCTTCAAACGAATTTTTTAAACTCAGCAATTCGTGGCTCACGCTATCGTGCAGGTCGCTTGCAATTCGCTTACGTTCTTCTTCGGTTTTTTCTAATAATTGTTTGGTGTATTGTTGTGCGTTTTGTTTTTCTAGTTTTAATTTTTTCTGTTTTTGATGAGTAACATAAACTACAACGGTTAAAAACAATCCTATAAATAAAGAAGCTAAAAGCGCTATTGTGGTATTTTTATTTACAATAGTTGTTTTTTGAAGCGCAATTTGTTGCTCTTTTTTTTGGGTTTGGTATTTGGTTTCAAGTTCTACAATTTTTTCTGCCATGATTTGATTTCCAAGACTATCAGACGCTTTTTGATATTGTTCATAATAATCCAATGCTTTTTTAAATTGCTTTTTTTTAACTGCATCTTTATATAAAATTGAATAGGCTCCTTCTACGCTTTGAAAATCTCTATTTTCCATTAGTGCAGGTATTGCATCAATAATCACTTTAGTGTTTTTAATTCCTATTTTTTTTATTTCAAGTAGTGCTAAGGCACTATTGTAATCATCAGTGGTATAGTCTGAATTTAATACAATGACGTCTGATTTAATTGATTTTAAAATTTTATCTGCAGCAGCTAGATCACTATCATCAAGTTTTACGCTAAAATCCATTAGATATAGAGAAATTTTTACCGAAGGATCATTTAATTTACTTTTTTTGAAGGCTGCTAATGTGGAATCCGTCAATAATCGTCTTTTTTCTAATTGATTAGTTTCTTCATATAGCTGAAATTTATTAAATAACATATTGTATATGTTCATTAGATTTTTTTCTTTATTCAATTTTAAATAATAAGAGGATTTGTTCAAATATTTTTCTGCATTTTTATAGTCTTTATTCGATAGGTAAATCGCATAAAGATTAAAATAAACGCCTCCTAGTGGATCTTTTCTATCGGTTTTTTTAAAAAATTCTAATGCTTTAAAATTATTTTGAATGGCTAAATTTTGTTTTCCTAAACAAAAATAACAAAATGCCATATAATAAAAACTTGTTGCCTTCGAATCACATGTTTCGAAGTCAACAACTTGATGTTTCGTTCCTAAAGTAAAAAACTGTATGCCTTTTTCAAACTCACTTTTATCCATATAATATTTTCCCAAATACATATTCAAAAAGAGTAAATCATTCTTGTTGGTTATTTTTGACCGATAATTATCAGAAAAAAAGGCTATTTTATCTCTAAAAGTTTTTTTGAAAGAGTTAAATCTGATGGCGTTTGTAGCCCCATTTTTTAGTGTTACCATTGCCGTTTGAAATTTTTTGATCTTTATTTTATTTTCATAATAGTTATTAAATAAACTATCATAAGAAGAATTAAAAAAATTACTTTCGCTTTTGAGCCAATGTGCAACTGAGTCCATTTGCATTTCTGCAGGTTTTTTATAAATATAAAATTCTTCTTTTTTATTCACACAAGATGTTAGCAAAAATAAACTAATGATGACTTGAAGTAGGGAAAGCGTTATTTTCATTATTCAAACAATTTTTAACAAAAGTATTCAATTAAACTGCATAAAAAAGTATTTACTAAAATTCAGGGGTTTCCC
>DYPB01000189.1 GCA_020720185.1 Flavobacterium psychrophilum
CCGCTTTTTTATATTGTTCAATCGCTTTTATAGTTTCTCCTTTTTCATTGTAAATATATCCTAAAATATAAAACTTAACCCCGTCTTGTTCGTTTTCTATTTCATTGGTTTTGCTTATGGCTTGCTCGTATTGCTTTTTGTCTATATATTGCAATATCTTTTTAAAAATATCCCTAAACTTTCCGGGCAAATGTATATACGGGTTCTCCATGTTTTTAGGTAAATAAGCTTCCGTAGCTTCTAACAGTACATCACGCTGTTCGGTGGTGATATAGCGACTCTGTGAAAGTCCTTTGGTATGAAGCAAAACTTTATCCCATGGTAAATCTTTTTGTTGGATATGGGAAAGATGATCTCTGTAAAGCTGTTCAAACTCTTTGGCATCATACCAATTTTCCAAAAAAATACTCAGCCATTTGGCTTTGCGTTTTTGTTCAGGGTTGCCTTGTGTGATGATGATCCATAGGTTAAAAAACCGTTCCGACAGTCTGTATAGGTGGTTTTTTGTGGTAGTTGCCAATTTATCAACGATTCCTTTGTCCACCAAAGTTTTTAGGTTAGCAGATACTAATTTGCTTTCCATTTTCGTTGCACCAACCAATTGTTTGGTAGTGGCAGCTTCCCAAATAAATGCCAACTCATAGATGGTTTTTTTAAGTGGTGGGGTTAAGGAATTTAAACGCTCTTGGTATAACGGCGTTACGTTATCCATCAATTTTTTTAGATAGTCATACGAGCTTACCTCCTGTTTTTGCAACACCATTTGAATAAAAAACTGCAAGGTTCTCGGTAAACCGTCTGTCAATAATCTTACGTTTTCTAACTTTCCTTTGTTGGCTTTAATGAAATTTTTTAACGCATCTATTTGTAAACTTTCACTCCAATGTTCCAATAAAATATGCATTTCCTCTCTACTCAATGCCTCCAAACGGTGTCGGCGGAAAAACTCGTAAAAAGGCATATCATAACGCCAAAAATGTTCGTCCATTCTAGTGCTTCCCGCTATAATTTGTACATCGTTGTGGTTGATCAGGGTTTCCCTTAATAAATGTCCATCATCAGTAAAGTTTTCTACAATTCTGTCAAAATTATCTAACAGTAATACAATTTTTTTGCGATTTTCAGTCGTTAGTTGATGAATAATACCGTAGAGATATTGGGTGTACTCTTTATCGGAATTAAACTCGGCGTAATTTTTCGGTTTTATCTCTATTTCAAAAACCGATTGCAGTTCGTACAACACTTGTTCCCATAGGTCAAAAAGGCGATAAATTCCTGCTTGTTCTTCTGCTAAATTTATGGCAATGAATCTATTGTTTAGCTTATCATTTTCCTTGATTTCAATTTCTATTCTTTTAAGCAAGGTTGATTTTCCGCTACCCCTTCTGCCGAGAATGAGTTCGTGTTGACGAGGGTCTTTATCTCCTTTGTTGGCTATGGCTTCTATAATATTGCTGTACTCGTTTTTACGAATGATAAAATTCTTTTTTACGGATTCATAATCGCTGTTAGCATTTTGATAGAGATTCAATTGGTCTAAAAACCATTGATTATTTAGAAATGGTGTTTTCATTTAGTAATGGATGATTGCGTTTCCAGTATTCTTTGAGTAAAGGTGAAATAAATGAATAGTTTTGCTTCTCGATTTCGGTAATATAACCATCATTTTCCATATCATTTATCAAATCCATATAGTTATATTGCAATTGATGTTTCATGGCGATATTATAAATTAATTGAATTTGAATTACATTTTGATGGGAAACCATGGTTAAAATTTCATGAATAAAAGCATATTCATCTTTGGCATAATATTCTTGAAGTCGTTGTTTCCAGTCAATAAAATAACTATTGTTTTTGATGGCTTTGTTAAAAGCGGTTTCGATAGTTTCATTTGTAATTTCCGGATTATTATAACGTGCTATTCTATCAACTTCATCGACAATCAAATTGATAAAATAAGGAACAAAATAGTTTGTCTTTTCTAAAATTATTTCTATTTGTTTTTCATTAAATTTTAGGCTGGCATCTTCCGTTATCCATTTAATATAATTTATTGCTTCAATTTTATTCATCGGGCTAAAATGAATTTTTGTAAATGCGTTTAAATTGGCTGTTCTTCCTTCAATTTTTTTAACTACATGATGAATCCCAACCGAACCCGAAGTAATTATTTTTATTTTTTTAAATTCTTTTTCTTGACCCCAAGTCCTAATATTATTGATTACACCACTCGCTTCATTATTTTTACCAAATTTATACAGGTTATATAAAACTTCGGGTAATTCGTCAAGAATAAGAATTAATGTTTCTTTTTGCTTTTCAAGAATCGGGATGATTTCTTTCTTGATTTCAGACAAAAAGTCAATTTCTGAATCTTCAATTTTAAATACGCCTTTGATGTCGATTTCAGCTATTTTTTTGGACTTTAAGTACTTATTAAACTCAGTTTTTAATTTGCTGATTTTATTTAGAGATGTTAATGTCAATTCGTAAATAGTTTTGTAGAACTCTTTTTCGGATTGAATTGACTGTATATTTTTAAAAATAGGCTTGTATCCATCTTTTGGGTTTTCTTCAATAAAGCGCATGATTGAAGTTTTACCAACTCTTCTGGGTGCAGCAATCAATAGATGATTACCTATTTCGATTTTCTCCCAAATTTCCTCTACTATTTGCGGTCTATTATAATAATAATTACCAATTGCAGGTGAGCCGATTATTATTTTTGGCAATTTCCATTTTGAATCCATTTGACAATGTTTTTATTGTTGTTTATTTTGGCAGCAAATATATTGTTAAAATGTTTAACAGCAAAATATTTGTCAAAAAAAATGCAAAAAATTTCTTTTCTGCATTAAATTTTGAAAAAATAGTTTTTTCAATTGTACTTTCTATTCCTTATGCTCTTACTCCCTTTTCTTCAATTCCTTATTGAGTTCCCTGCGTT
>DYPB01000190.1 GCA_020720185.1 Flavobacterium psychrophilum
TGAGAGGACTGAGAATAAGCTGATTAGCTTATTCTCTTCCTACTCGATTAGCGGTTTTTTTTATCATTATTTATATCTTTAAAAATTCATATTCATATACTTTCGGTTCAATTTTTTGAGCCAAAGTTTTTATACTATCTCTTAAATCATTTATATGTTTCATATACTTTTCATCGAAACTCTTATTTTTCATTTTACCCTTTTCATTTCTGCCTTGAAAATGTTCACGAATATCGTATAACGAAGCATTTACATTGCAATCTGGTTGCGAATGATAATAACGCCACAATTCACGACCTGCATCAAAAACGGCTTTGGCTTCTGCCGAAAATTCTAATTTTTCGGTTGTGGTTATTGTAATTTCTTTTAATAAATCGGCTTTTTTCTCAATTTTTAATTTCCCGTTAATAAATTTGTTCATAAAATTACTTTCAAACTTTTCTCGTGAATTTACTTCTCTTTCAGAAAACGGTATCCAATGATTTGTACTTTCTTTGCATGTTATCTTATTTTGTCCGTGAAATAATGAAAAAGCAAAACAATCGTTTTGAAATTCCTTATCATTTAACCAATTGTCATTGGGATATAAAAATTGGTCTTTATTATTTTTCCAATCAATCTGTATTGATTGTCTAATTGTCAAATAAATGGACATTACTATTAAATTTTTTTCAGTAATTGTCGTTGTTTTATGCTGATTAATATCGCTTTCTGTTGGGTGTATTGTAAAATAAACTCCATTTTGTTGTTGCATATCCACACCAGGAAGTATTAAAAATCCAATTATTTGTCCTGATTTGTCATAAAACTTACGCAACCAATTACTTATAAACATGTTTCTATTAAAAGCATAGAAAGATTTTTGACCTATTTCTATTTGTCCATTAGTGTTAAAAATATTAGTTTCAATTTTTTTTATTTCATCTTTTTTACTTAAATCCCAAATTAAAAAGCCAATTGGGAAATTACCTTTAACATTGTCAAAAGTATTTGCATTACAAATAAACCCTTTCTTATAATTTGCTTTGAAAAATTGTCTGAACTTTGAAAAATTTTGAGAATTAATAAACTTTACTGTACTAAACGAAGCTAATATAGTATCAGGTAAGTCTTTATATATTCTTAAAAAAAATTGTACAAATAATTCTCTTGTTGCTGTACCAACAATTTTATTGAAGTCATTATACATTTTACTTGTATTAGCTACGCTTGTTTTATGTTTTCCATGGTCGGAAATAGTGGTTCTATTTCCGTGTTCCGCATACGGTGGATTAATATAAACTACTAATTTTTTGCGTTTTTCGGGGTTGTTTATAATTTCCTGTAATTGTTTAGGTAATTTTGAGAAATCGTCATTTAGGAAATCGAATTGGAAAACATGGTCTTTTAAAAGATTTGTTCTTCCATTTGGTGAATTCTTTTGCATGTTTCCAATGCGTTCGTGCATAACATTTACATCTTGAATATCAAGCGTTGATGCCCAAATATTATATTCATTTGTGAGATTAGTTAATAAATTTCCAGTACCTGCTGCACAATCCCAAATATAGTATTCGTCTTGCCAATCTTCACCTAAAACATCAGAAAGATATTTTTGCGAATGCTCTACCCAAATTTGCGGCGTAAAAAAACTACCTTTCCTTTCTCTAACATCTTGCGGAACAAGTAAATCACGACGTTCTACAATATAATCCCAATATTCTTCTTTTGGTGGTCGTTCGTATTTATTCCAAAATTGATTGTGTGCTTTTTGTCCGTCATTAAATTCTACACTGCTCGATGTGAATGCCCCCCATTCGTCTAAATGTCTGTTTAATTCATATTTTGTAGCTTTTAAAACAACGAACAATTTATCTTTTAATGTAATATTATCATTAGAAAGTAAATCGGCAAGATAAAAATCACCGTCTATTACACCTTTTTTCTTTGCAATATCCCAATTAGCTGCAATTGTAGATTTTACTGTCTGTAACCATTTATTATATATAACAATAAAATTGTTTTTATCTATTCGGGTTTTAGTAATTCCCCACTTGCCAACAATAAAATTGGTTTTAATAAACTTTCTTAATTCTTTGTTATCCTTATCATAAAAGTATAAAAGTGCATTTTTGTCTAAAATACTTTTTACCTTATCATAGACAATTTTAAATTCTTTGGTTTCGTAATTAGATGGCGTAACATTCCAATTAAAATCGTTCAAATAAAAAATGTCGTGAATATCGTTATATGGAATAAAAGCAATTTTTTCTGCATCAAATGCACCCAACATCGCAGGAGGTAAAAATTTATCAAATGTTTTGGCTTTTCCGATTGTCAAAATTAATTGAACTAATGAATTATAAATATCAGAAATTCCTTTTTTTGCTTCCGCCCAAAGTAAACTTTCTTGCTCAAAAATTTCTTTTTGACTTTGATGCATAGCAACACAAAAATCTATATTTCCAACTTCTTTTGTTGTATCATAAATCCAAAAATAATCTTTTGCAATCTTATTTTTTAGTTCTCCTTCTCTTATATTTAAATCGTATGGCATTGTATCATTTTTAATTGTTGTCTATTTTTAATAACCGCTAACGAACATGTGTAACCGCCGTTTGCCCTTGTACAGCGGTTTCGTGACGCGAAACCGATTCAAGGGCAAATGGCCGGTTTACACAATGTGTGTGCCTTGAATGGCAAAGGTATAAATAAAATAAATTCGGAGAAACAAATTTCGAGCCAAAATTATTTATATCTGAAATTATCCAAAGGGTGCAAGTCCCTGATGCGCGGGGTCGTGCCCGAAGCATAGCAAGTCGCAAGGGCGTTTGCCGCGAGGCATGGTCTGAGCCGGAGCGCAGCGGAGACCACGCCCGCAGGGCGTAACTAAGCGAGACTGCAAAAGTCGGAACTGATGAACAAGAACCGAATA
>DYPB01000041.1 GCA_020720185.1 Flavobacterium psychrophilum
TCTATATTTGCAAAGTTTAAAATCAATAATGCTAATACATAATGAGAATTAAAAAGAGTAAAGAAAGATTATTCTTTTTTGTTTAAAATATCTTTAATGTATTGATAGTCTGACGGTAATAAAGACTCTCTTTTTATTAAATAATTAATTTTTGTTTTAATCAAACCAAATAAATATTTTCTCTTGCGTTTGTTTTTTGAAATATAATTTATTTGATATTTTTCTAATGGATAAGCCGTAAAAATATGTAAATTACCTTTACAATTATAATAGTGTTTATTAAATTTTTGAGCAATTATCTTCATAGCTTCTTCAGTATAGAATGCAATATGCTGACCAGTTTCAGGAGCAATATACCACCAGTTTTCAATTTCTTCATTAGACTTTGGGGTCAAATCAGTAGAGAAAATTGCATTATCTGAAAATTCAAAAACTTTTGCAATATCCTCCAAAGGGTTATTAAAATGTTCTAAAACTTCAAAACCAGTTACCAAATCAAATTTTTTAATATTAGTATCTACAACATCAAAATGATTTGCAAATATATTTTGACAATAATCATCTTGTCTATAAAAATTATATCCAGCATCTCTCATTAATCTTGTAAAATTACCATAACCACCTGCATAATCAATCATATTCTTTGCATTTGGAAAGCAACAGTCAATAATTATTGAAACTTCTTTTTTTAGGTAATTATTTCTTTCTAACAGCCCTATATCTAATGCCGTAATAGCTGAATTATAAGCTTCACTCAACCAAATTGTTTCATCGGTTTGTATAAAACTACAGTTTTCGCATTTGTAATAATTTGACAGATATTTTTGAAGGATTATTTTATTAAAAATCAATTTGGAATTACCATTACATATCTTACAATTCATCTACTATATATTTAATTAAAATTATATCTTTGCTATTATCTAATCATATTACAGAAATTAAATAATTTAATGCAAAAATAGTAAAAAAAATCTAATTAATAAACACCGCAACGGATTGTATTTTCAAACAAGAATATATGTATTCGTTTTATACTAAAAACCAATAAAAAGAATGAAAATACTTATTGATTCTCAAATTTTTGATACTCAAAATTATGGAGGAATTTCTAGATATTATACTCAAATAATTGAAAATCTTAATGAAGATATTACTGTTCCTATTTTTGTTACAGAAAATGTTTATTTTAATCAATCAAAAATAATTACAAATAAACAAAAAACAAATAAATTTTTTACTTATTTGTTATCAAAAATTGGTATTAGTTTTAGAAAAAAAATAAAAAAGAAAAATTCTAAATTAATGATTAATGCTTTAAAAAAGCAAGATTATGATTTATTTATACCTACTTATTATAATCCATATTTTTTGGAATACATAGGAAATAAACCTTTTGTATTAACAGTTTATGATATGATTCACGAATTATTTCCTAACTATTTTAACGATGCCTATATAATTATAAAGAATAAATGTTTATTGATTGAAAGAGCAACAAAAATTATTGCAGTTTCTGAAAACACAAAAAAGGATATTCTAAAGATATATCCAAGAATTGACCAATCAAAAATAGAAGTCATTTATCACGGAAATTCTATCACTATTAATCAAAAAATTAAGGTTAAATTACCCGAAAATTATATACTATTTGTAGGGTCAAGAGAAAACTATAAAAATTTCAATTTTTTAATAAATGCAATCATAGATTTATTGAAGAAAGATGTTACGCTAAAAATTCTCTGTGCTGGAGGTGGAAAATTTACAAATAAAGAAATCGAGTTTCTTGAAAATTTAGAAATTAGGAATCAAGTTATTCAATTAAACTTTGAAGAAAATCAATTAGGAATTTTTTATAAAAAAGCAAAATGCTTTGTTTTTCCTTCATCTTATGAAGGTTTTGGTATTCCTGTTTTAGAATCAATGGCATGTGGATGCCCGATAATATTAACAAATTTCAGCTCTTTTCCAGAAGTTGCAGGTAACGCAGGAATATATTTCGAATTGAATGACGAAAAGGATTTAAAAAATAAGATTGAAGTTTTATTAGAAAATGAAAGTATGAGAAAAGAATATTCTTTAAGAGGATTAGAACATATAAAAAAATTTAATTGGCATGATGCTGCAAATCAATGTTTAAAGGTATATCAAGATACAATTAATATAAAAAAATGCAATTAGTGTAAATGTGCTCTTGTAAAATTCAATAAATAAGACAAAGAAAAATTATCAAGAAGTTTACTTTACTAATAATTTTTTTCGAGTATTTTCCTAAAAAAATAAATTAAATAATCAATGAAATTATTACTCTCAATAATAACAATAAATTATAATAACAAAGTAGGTTTAGAAAAAACTATAGAAAGTGTTATAAATCAAACTTATAATGATTTTGAATACATAGTTATTGACGGCAATAGTAGTGATGGAAGTCAAGATGTAATAAATGAATATAATGATAAAATTTCATATTCAATAAGCGAGCCAGATACAGGAATTTACAATGCTATGAATAAAGGCATAAAAATTGCAAGTGGCGAGTTTTTATTATTTTTGAATAGCGGAGATTGCTTATTTGATAATAATATTTTATCTAAAGTTGTTCAAGATTTAAACTCAGAAATTAGTATTTTTTATGGAAATATGATAATTTCTAATAATGGAAAACCAACAACATTTTGCAATTTGCCTGATGAACTTTCGTTTTCATTTTTTTTAAATTTTTCATTACCACACCAAGCTACTTTTATGAAAAAACAACTCTTTGATGATAATTTTTATTACAATGAAAATCTAAAAATAATTTCGGACTGGGAGTTTAATTTATATTGTATTTGTAAAAAAAACGAACCATACCAACATTTGAATTACATCGTTTCAGATTTTGATGGCAATGGAATTTCTAGTAATTTGAATAATACAAATCAATTATTAGACGAAAAAAATCAAGTTCTATCAAAACATTTTCCTTTGTTTTTTGAAGATTCAAAATTATTAAACGAAATAAAATCTAAAAGATTTCAGCAAATTTTAGTAATAAAGAAAAATAAAATAAAATGGAAAGTTTTAAAATTTTTAATTAATATATTCTCTCTTTTTGCTCCAAAATCGAACTCCATTTTTTCAAAAATATATTCAAAAATTGAATAATTTTTGGAATGGTTTTTTAATTTCTCTAACTATTTTGTATAGTTTGTAAAAAATAGATTTTTTAACTAACTCGAATTTTTTTAAATCTGAAAAAATAGAGTTTAGTGCATACAATTTAGCCTGATTTTGAAATAAAAGGCTATAATATTTGTCCTTATGTTTTTCAAAAATATAATTATGTATGTCATTTATTTTTTCAGAATCATTATGCACGGTGTTTCTAGAATTTGATCGAATTCTATAAAAATAATAAAAATTATTTATTTTATAAACAATGCTTTTTCTATTCAATAATTGAATCCAAAACTCCCAATCTTCTAAACCATGAACTAGATTTTTATCATATCCTTTTGTTTTTAAAAAATCAGACTTTTTAAACATAGCAGTCGGAAAAATAGAATTACTTACAATTAAATCTTCGTATTTATATTCGGATAATTTATAGACTCCGCTTTTATCTCCAAAAAACATTGCTTTGCAATAAACCAATGTTGTGTTTGGGTTTCTGGAAAATATTTTTATTGCCTCTAACAAATAATCTTTACCTATTAAATCGTCAGAATCTAAAGGCAAAATATATTCTCCTTTTGTTTTTGAAATTGCAAAATTTCTAGTATCAGAAACACCCGTATTTTCTTTATTAAACAATTGAAAACGAATATCATTTTCTATTTTTTTTAAAACGATTTCCGAACTTTTATCATGGCTTCCATCGTTTACAATTATACATTCCCAGTCTTTATAGGATTGATTCATAACTGAATCTATTGTTTCTGAAATATGTTTTTCATCGTTAAAAACAGGTATAATTATAGATACTAATGGAAAATTCATATTAAATTGAGTTTGTAAGTTTTATTAATAGTATAGATTGTATATTTTTATAAATGTATTTTGATTTGTACAATGGTAGATGCATTATTATAGGTTTATTTTTCTTTTGTTAAAAATATTATCAAAAATATTTAAAAAAAATGTTTTTATCGGATGTTTTTTCTTCATCTTTTTTATTGTTTCATTAAAAAAATGAATTGATTTTTCTGAATTTTCCTTAAAAATTCGATTATCATAAACATTTAAAGCAATTAATTTTTTATTCAAATCATAAAAACCAGCAACTTTTTTTAATCGTTTTTTAAAAACCTTAAACGATGAATTTGAATTTTTATAATTACCAAAATCTATTAAGTATTCTTTAATTTCATCTTTTTTGTCATAAAATGTGCTACCAACCTGTTGATTGTCGTGTATTCTATAATAAAAATATTTTTTATTTAGTAATTCAAAAGAATCTCTTTTTGATGCGACTAATGCTATCCATTCATCGTGGTGAAAGTTCTTTATAATTGGAAATGGCATAATTTCTGGAATAATCTTTTTTCTAAAAGCCATTGAAGCTCCTGTTGAAATGTTTGATACATAACTAATTAATTCGTAATAGTTAAAGTCAATATTTTTTTCTCTCAAAAATTGTGGAACATCCCAAATAGCATATTTTTTGTTAATTTTACTGTTTTTATCAATACAATATCCATTTGATGCTAAAACATCAATTTTAATATTTATATTAAAATAATTTATATAATCCTTAACCTTTTCTAGTACCCAAATATCATCTTGATCTGCAAGAAAAATAATTTCTCCCGTACACAAACCTATTGCTTTTTCAAAATTTTTAACACTTCTTAAATTGATTTTATTTCTATAAATTCTAAATAGATTGGGATTTTCAAAATCATATTTTTCTAATATTGCAATTGTAGAATCTGTAGAAACATCATCACAAATAATAATTTCATCAACTTTTAGCGTCTGATTTAAGATCGAATCAATCTGTTCTTGTATATATTTTTCACCATTATAGGTACACATTGCTACCGATATTTTCATACTCTCTAAATATTAAAAATATTTTCTACCCAAGTTTTTATGGTATATTTATTATAAATATCATCGCTTATTGGTTGGTAGGGTTCTGTAAAAAAATTACTATTTACCTTAAAATTATCTTTACTAATTACCATAATATTTTTGGGGTTATAAAAATTATAATTCATAATTGATTGATTATCAGTAATTATTTTTTTCTGCATAGCCATTGCTTCAAAAACTCTAAAACTTAATCCCGTTTGATTACCTTGTACTAAATCTAAAATAATTAAACTATTTTTATACAAATCATTGGTTTTTTCTAAACTTACTTTTGTTGATCGAAATTTAAGAGTTGCGTTTACTTTATCGTTATTTTTTTGTTTGTATTTTAATAATTTGTAAATGATATTTCGACTTACAAATATAAAATTAAAACTTATATTTTGCTCCGACAATTGATTTGCAAGAGCATTAAACAAAGGAAATCGTTTGTCAAATGAGGAAACAGTTGTTACTTTATATTTATAATCAAGTGCAGGCTTTTCGGTATTTTTATCCAAATAAATATAATTATTTATCTTTTTAAAATTATATTTTTGGACATCAGCAGTATCAAATGAAAATATTTCATCAAAAATACCTTCTAATAAATGTCCGATTGGATATTTGCTTCGGGCAATACTGTCATACAAATAGGAAATATATCTTTTAGTATGTTTCTTAATTTCTTGATGAGAATTCGAGTCAATCAAATCTGGATTTAAAACCAAAATATAGTCTTGAGTTCCTAATTTGGTAAGGGTTTCTAAAATAAATTCTTGCCGCTTCTGAAATTTTAAATTTTTGTTTAAAACAATTTTAAAGAAGGCGTTTTTCAGTCTTTCAAATAAATTTCTATGTTTATATTTGCCAAGATCAATATGATTAGCATCTATATTTTTCTTTTTTAAAGCCGTAACAATTTCTTTGTCATAATTCCAGTTATCAAAACTTATTAAGGTAATTTTCATTTTTTCTGACATCGTTTTAGGCTTTTAATTTTATCCAAATTGCTTTCAATTGTGCCCAACGATAGCCTATATTTTTATTCAGTTTCAATGGCTTACTATTATAAACTTGTCCTAATTTTAGGATTTTTTTATAAAAAAAACTTGATGGGATTCCCCATTTTTGTACAAATTGTAATCTGCCATCGTTTCGGACTACTCTGCCCGTACTTTTTGATTGAAAATGATATACTAAACTTTTGCCAATTCCTCTAAAATCCCTTACGCCAGCTTGCCATAATTTCATACTAAAATCAGGGTCAGAGCCAAAACCCGGTGAAAACTCAACACTGTATCCACCAACTTTGTTCCACAATTTTCTGTGCACAATTGATGGTGGCCAAGAAGCTCCAAACCAATCTTTTTTATTGATTGTTTTTGCAAATTTCAACATTTCAGCTTCTTTAAAAGTTTCAGAAGTAAGACCAAAATTGTGCGGAGCAATGACACATTTGTTTTTATTTCCTGCTGGTTCAATCATTGTTGCTGAAAAATAAAAATATTCATCTTCTTGATTTTCAATTGCTTGATACAAATATTTATCCCAATTTGGGCAAGTATACATATCGTCATTAATATATAAAATATAATCCGTAGTAGCCAATTTTGCCATTGCATTCATTGCATAGCAAACTCCAACATTTTCATTACTATAGGTATACGAGTAGTTTTTCTCTTTAATCCAATCTAGTGTACCATCATTGCCCTGATTTACATGAACGATTATTTCGTGATCAAAAGTTGAATTATCTTCAATACTTTTTAGACAAATTTTTAGAATTTCTATATTATTCCATGACGGAATCAAGATAGAAAATTTGGGTTCGAAAGCTGTATTTACTTGATGCGAAGAAATTGGATGGTTATAAGTCATATAATTTAATAATATTTACAAAAATAATTAATAAATTTGTAAACGCATAATTTAATCTAACATTGTGTTTTAATTTTTTATTTATGATAAAGAAAATTATAGTATTTTTTGATAAACCGTTTTTTAAAAACAAAAAAAATATAGCCATTTTATGGATTATAGCCTCTGTAATTGCTATAATTCCTAAATTTTTACGAGATAAATATAATAATTATTTAATCTATAAAGGTGTTTTTTATCATATTTTGAATAAAACTGAATTATATACAGAATATCCAACAGAATATTTTGATAAAAACCATTACGGACCTATTTTTAGCTTTGTAATTGCTCCTTTTGCTATTTTACCAGATTGGTTAGGAACCGTTCTGTGGAGTTTATTTTTGGTTTTATTAATTGTTTGGGCAATATATAATTTGCCTTTAAAAAACATTCAAATTGCGGCAATTTTATGGATTTGTTTTAATGAATATCTTATCTCGGCACAAAGTTTTCAGGTAAATGCAATTATGGTTTTTATAATTGTTATGAGTTATGTTTTTATTACAAAAAAAAACGATTTTTGGTCGGCAATGCTCATTGCACTTGGAACTTTCATTAAATTGTATGGCATTGTTGGGTTAGCATTTTTCTTTTTTTCTAAACAAAAACCAAAGTTTATCCTATCATTATTATTTTGGAGTGCCTTATTTTTTGTTCTTCCAATGTCAATCTCATCACCACAATATATTATTGAAAGATATCTAGAATGGTTTACGGAATTGATTGACAAAAATCAAACTAATGCCGTTTTAGGATCTTATCAAGATTTCTCGGTAATGGGCGTTATACGAAGGTTTGCTAACGATTCAAGCATTCCAAATACACCATTTTTAATAGTTGGATTAATACTTTTTGGGTTGCCATATTTAAGATTTAAGGCTTATTCTAACCAAAAATTTCAGTTATTACTATTATCATCGGTACTAATTTTTACAGTAATTTTTAGTTCAGGGTCAGAATCACCAACTTATATTATTGCATTTGTAGGTGTCGCAATTTGGTTTGTAATTCAATTTCCTAAAACAAAATTTACCATCGGTTTGCTAATTTTTGCATTAATTTTAACCAGTTTTTCTCATACCGATTTATTTCCGAGATTTTTATTAGAAAACTATGTCAGAAAATATTCACTAAAAGCCATTCCTTGTATAATTATCTGGTTTGTTATTGTATATCAAATGCTTACCGAAAAATTTGAACCATCAGAAAATGAAAACAATAATATGAATACCAAATTATTTGATATTATTAATAATTTTGAAACTTCGGGAAGTAATTTTATTATTGGCAACAGAAATAAAATTAAAACTTTTGATTATCAAGGAATTACGGTTAATGTAAAATCGTTCAGAAAACCAATTTTAATAAATGGTTTTATCTATAAATATTTTAGAGAATCTAAAGCCAAACGATCTTTTGAAAACGCATCAATATTATTAAATAAAGGAATTGGAACACCAAAACCTATTGCTTATTATGAAAATTTTAATGTGATTTTTCTTCGAGATAGTTATTATATTTGCGAACATTTGATACCAGATTTAATTTTTAGAGATGTTTTTGGTAATGAAGAAAAATATGAAACGGAAAAAATATTGAGAGGATTGGCAAAATTTACTTTCAAATTGCACGAAAACGGCATAGAATTTTTAGATCATTCGCCAGGAAATACATTAATCAAATGTAATAATGATGACTATAGTTTTTATCTTGTGGATTTGAATAGAATGAAATTTCATACAGAAATGTCATTTGAAATGAGAATGAAAAATTTGAGTAAAATAGCTCCTTCTGAATATTTTATCCGTATTATTAGTAATGAATATGCAAAATTATACAAACAACCCGAAAGCAAGATATTTGAACATTTATGGAAACAAACACAAAAATTTCAATCTAAATATATAAGAAAACAAGCATTAAAAAAGAAATTTTTATTTTGGAAATAATATGACCTCAAAAGCAAAAACAATCGAAGAGTATATAACTGAATTGCCAGATGACAGAAAAGTGGCAGTATCAAAATTAAGAAAAGTAATTTTAGAAAACATCCCAAAAGGTTTTAAAGAAGAGATGTCTTGCGGAATGATTGGATTTGTTGTACCTCATGAAATTTATCCAGCGGGCTATCATTGTACCCCTAATTTACCATTACCGTTTTTAAATATTGCCTCTCAAAAAGCTTCAATAAACCTATACCACATGGGAATTTATGCAAAGTCTGATTTATATGATTGGTTTGTATCAGAATATCCAAAACATTGTAAAACCAAACTTGATATGGGAAAGAGTTGCATTCGATTTAAAAAAACCAATGATATTCCGTATGATTTAATAGGAGAATTAGCAACAAAAATGACAGTTGATGATTGGATAAATTGCTATAAAAATGCTTTTATAAAAAAATAAATTCATAAACTTTTCTTAATAAAATCTATTCCTACAGGATTTTAATTAATTTTGACAAAAAATATTTCCTTTGAAAAAACTATCTCTTTTACTTGTTATATTAATTAATTTGAATTTCATTTTTGCTCAAAAAACGAGTAAAATTATTATTGATAATTCTGATTTTGCCGAAAAAAATGAAAACCTTTTGCCTGGAGCAGCATTACTAACGGGCAATGTTAGGGTCAATCACGAAGGAGTGATAATGACTTGCAATAAAGCCTATTATTTTGAAAATGAGAATTATATTAAAGCTTTTGGCAATGTTCAAATGGTGCAAGGCGATACTTTATACTTAAATAGTAAATATGCCGAATATAACGGAAATATCAAGCAAGCGTTTGCTACTGGCGAGGTAATTATGCGGTCGCCAGAGAGTACATTAGTTACCGACACCATTCATTTTGATAGAGTTTCGCAAGAGGCTTTTTATGAGAGTTTTGGAACCATAACCAATAGAGAAAATGTATTAAAAAGTAAGAGCGGACGCTATTTTGTAACACAAAAAAAGTTTAAATTTTTAACAGAAGTTACTATTGTAAACCCAAAATATGTTATAAAAACCAATCATTTAGATTATTATACAAACTCGGGACATTCCTATTTATTTGGACCATCAACAATAAAAAGTAAGAAAGATTTTATTTATACCGAAAATGGTTTTTATAATACCAAGAAAAACACAGGGCATTTTTTAAATAAATCATATATAAAATACAATGATAGACGGATAGAAGCCGATAGTTTATATTTTGATAGAAATAAAGATTTTGCATCGGGAACTCGAAATGTAAGAATAACCGACACCATTAATAAAGGTATAATTAAAGGACATTATGGCGAAATTTATAAACAAAAAGACTCCCTTTTTATTACCAAACATGCAGTTGCAATTAATGTATTAGAAAACGATTCAATATACATTCATGCAAAAAAAATAATGGTTACAGGCAAAGAAGGCGACCGAATTATTAGAGGTTTTAGCAATGCAAGATTTTATAAAAAAGATATGAGTGGCAAATGTGATTCCATACATTCTAATCAAAAGAAAGCATTAACCCAACTTATTGGAAAACCTATTTTGTGGAATTTTGATAAACAAATGACCGGTGATGTAATGCACCTTATTGGCAATAACAATACTGAAAAATTAGATTCTTTAAAGGTGTTAAAAGACGCTTTCTTGATTGCAAAAGACACTATTGGAACAGGTTACAATCAAGTAAAAGGAGTTAATTTATTTGGCAAATTTAAAGACAATAAACTTTATGAAGTTGATATTGTTAAGAATACAGAAGTTATTTCTTATATGCGAAATGATAAAAATGAACTTATTGGAATTAATAAAAATGTTAGTAGTAAAATAAATCTAACTTTAGATAAGAATAAAATTGAAACCATGACATTTTTTAATAATGTAGATGGAGAAATTTATCCAGAAAAGGATTTGCCCGAAAATGCAAGAAAGTTGCGAGGTTTTATTTGGCGAGGAGAGGAAAGAATTAAAAGTAAAGAAGATATTTTTCCTGATGACGAGAAGCAATTTGAATTAACTGCTAAAAATGAAAGCCAAAAAGCATCAAAATTGGAAATAACCCCTATGGAAATTAGGAAAGAAACTTTAGAATATGATAAAACAAAAAAAGTGAAACAATAAATTAATTTTAGGCTAAATGTCGGCTAAATATAAAATAAAAAAATCGTAAATACTTATTATATAAGCGTTTACGATTTTATTTTGTGACCTCGACTGGATTCAAACCAGTAACCTCTTGAGCCGTAATCAAGTGCGCTATTCAGTTGCGCCACGAGGCCATTTTTTTTGTGGGTGCAAATGTAAAAATAAATAATGACACGAGCAAGATAAATTGTTATTTATTTGTGAACTGGAGAAGTAATTATAGAAAAATAATTTAAATTACGAAATTGCTCTACAAGTTACAAAATATCTGTAACCAATAATAGCCAGTTGCCATTTTTTGGCTTTTGATAAATCAAGTCTTTGTTTGGAAAAACTGGGTAAAATTAGTTTGTTTATTTTTGCTAATAATTTATAAATTATCATTTTCTTTTTCAATCATTTTTTTTAAAATCCATGCAAAATATAGTCCTACAAACCCGATGCAACCCATTACAATCCAATTTGTTGTATAGCCAAAATGTGCCACAATTTCGAGACCTATTTTTGCACTCAAAACATGTGCTAACGAGAAACTCATCGAGTATAAAGCCATATATCTCCCTTCGTTTCCTTTTTGAGAACGACTCATCGCAAACTTATTTGTAAACGGAAATCCCATCATTTCTCCAATCGTCATTATTACTATAAAGATTATTAAAATACCCGACCAACCTGGAATTAATAATACAAAAAAGCAAATTCCCATTAAAAATGTTGCCCAAAAAATTATTTTGGTCATATTTGTTTTTTTTCGTTCAAAGTAGCTGACCATTGGCATTTCGAAAATAAATATAATTAAACCATTTATGGTTATTAAAAGTCCCGTTTCAAGTTCAGTAAAATTATATAACTCTTTGTAATACAAAGGCAATGTTGTAAATAATTGAAAAAAAACAAGCCCCATTACAAAACTAACTACTGCAAAAATCAAAAATGGTTTATCGTTAAGAACTGATAAACTTGAAATTTCTTCAGCATTTTCATATTGTTTATAGGTACTATTTTGTTTCTCTTTGACTAATAACGCAAAAATTAATATTGAGATGATACAAGTAGCTCCATCAACCCAAAAAAGACCGTGATATCCGTTTGTCATTATAATTAATCCTCCAAGTGCAGGACCTGCGGAAAAACCTAAATTGATAGCTAATCGTACTAATGTTAGTGCCTTTACTTGAGTTTCGGGCGTGGTATAAGATTTTATGGAAACAAACATTGCTGGACGATACATATCAGCAACGGTCATTATTGTAAATAAACCTATGCTAAGTCCTATAAATGAGGTTACATATTGAAGAGCAAAGAATAAAACTCCTGTTGTAAATAGACTAAAAATCATTACTTTACGGAAACCAATTTTATCCGTAAGCCGTCCGCCGAGCCATGATCCAACAAAAGAACCAATGCCGTAAAAGACCATAATTGTACCTACTTGTGTATAACTAAAATGTAGGTTTTCTTTCAAATATTTTGATAAAAATGGAACAACCATAACCCCAGCACGGTTGATGAATGTTATGATAGCAAGTATCCAAATTTCATTAGAGAAACCTTTAAAATTATTAATATATGTTTGTAATCCCTTCTTTATCATCATTTAAAATAATTGTTGGCAAAAGTAATTTTAATTATTTAAAAAATAGGTTTGTTTTTAAAAATATATCATAAAAATAACTTTAAATTTTAAAAATTATATTTCAGGATGGTTATTAATTGTTTTGTCGTCTATCTCTTAACCAATATTTTAAGCGTTTTACGAGATAAAACATTACAGGAACCATTACTAATGTTAGGACAGTGGCATAGGTTAGTCCAAAAATAATAGTCCAAGCCAATGGTCCCCAAAAGACTACATTGTCTCCGCCCATATAAAAATGTGGATTTAAATCAGTAATTAGTCCAAGGAAATCAAAATTTAAACCTATTGCCAACGGAATTAATCCTAAAACGGCGGTTAGAGCGGTTAATAATACGGGGCGTAACCTTGATTTTCCTGATTCGATGATTACTTCTTTTATTTCTGTTAATGATAAGTCGTTGTGTGATTGTAGGTTTTTTTCGGCAACTTTTTTATCCATCAGTAGTACAAAAAAGTCCATCAAAACGATACCATTTTTTACAACAACTCCTGATAGGGCTATAATTCCCATCATAGTCATTAGCACTACAAAGTTCATATTTGCAATAACATAGCCATAAAAAACACCACTAAAACTTAATAAAACAGTGAATAGAATTACGAGGGTTTTTGATACTGAATTGAATTGTAAAACAATAATTATTGCAATTCCTGCCAATGCTAAAAATAGTGCATACATTAGGAAACTTTGGTTTTTGCCTTGCTCTTCTTGAACACCTGAAAAAGAATAATTTACATCGGCTGGTAGTTTGTAATTTTCTAAACTATTTTTTATTTCATTCGTTATTTCATTTCCATTATAACCCGTCAAAACATTGGAATAAATGGTCATTACTCGTTTATGATTTTTTCTTTTTATTTGATTATAAGTAGCGGTTTTATTGGTTTGAGAAACGGCTGAAATCGGTACTTGCATAATTTGTCCGTTATTTGGGTTTCTGAAAGTCATTGATTGATTGAACAATACGCTTTCATTTTTGCGTTGATCGTCCTGTAAACGCATCACAATATTATAATCGTCGTCGCCCTCTTTATAAGTAGAAATTTCTTGACCATAAACCGATCTACGGAGAGTAAAACCGAGTTGTCTGGTTGATACTCCAATGCTTCCTGCACTTACTCTATCAACGGCTACTTCGAGTTCTGGACTATTATTATTAATATCAACATTTAATTTCTCGATACCGGGAATATTTTTAGCGTTGATAAAGTCAATCATTTTATTGGACTCGGCAAGCATTTTTCCATAATCTTCGCCTGATAATTGAACACTAATTGGATAACCTGCTGGAGGTCCAGACGCTTCTTTTTCCACAATTACACTGGCACCAGGAATCGATTTTACTTTGTTACGAACTTCTTCTAAAATTTGATTAGTATCAACGCCTTTACGAAATTTAAACTCCGAAAAGTTAATAGTTACCTTACCTTTAAATGGTGTTTCTGATGCTGAACCTGCATCAACTTGTGGATTACCTGCTCCTACCCCAACTTCTGAAACGACACTTTCTGCTAAAAAGTTCTCGTTGGTTTCTGGATCAATATATTTTTTAACAATTTCTATGATTTGTTTTTCCACGAATTTGGTTGCTTTGTTCGTTTTTTCTATTGATGTTCCTTGTGGATATTCGATATAAGTGATAACCATATTAGGGATATTGTCTGGAAAAAACAATACTTTTCGAGGAAAAACGCTAAGTAATACAAATGAAAATACTAACATTATTATAATTCCTATAAAATATTTCCAAGCCGATTTGCCATTAAGAATGTTATTTAAAAATGCTTGATATTTTACTTCCATTCGAGGGAAAAAACTGTGCTGAAAATCTTGTGTCCATTGGTACAGTTTTTTATGATACAACCACATTAATCCTAATGAAATTATAGATAAATGTCCTACAGCTCTAAACAATTTGTTGTCCATTGCATATCCTAAAATTGAGAATAAAATCCCCATTATAATTAGAACTATCGAATAAAATTTCAGATTCTTTTTATTGATATTTTTATCGTCAATATCCATCGAACCGCCTGTCATTGCTGCATTAATAACCATTGCTACAAATAATGATGCTGATAAAACTACAGTTAGCGTTAATGGAAAATATTTCATAAATTTTCCCATTGTTCCAGGCCATAAGGCAAATGGTAAAAATGCCATAAGTGTTGTGGCAGTTGAGGATATTACGGGCCAAGCAATTTCTCCGATACCCACTTTTGAGGCTTCCATTCTCGGCATTCCTTTTTTCATATTGGCAAAAACATTATCGACCACAACAATTCCGTCATCAACAAGCATCCCGAGCCCCATTACTAATCCAAACAAAACCATAGTATTTAGCGTAACACCGATGGCAGAAAGAAGTGCAAAGGCAATCATCATTGATAGCGGGATGGCGGCTCCAACAAACAAAGAATTTCGTAAACCCATTGTAAACATTAGCACAATCATTACTAAAATAATCCCAAAAACAACATGATTTGACAATTCCGAAACCTGATGTTCTACTTTTGATGATTGATCACCAGTGAGGGCAACTTTTAAGTTTTTTGGCAAATAGTTTTCTTGTGCTTCGATTACTTTTTCTTTAACTTGTTCAACTGCCGAAATCATATTTTCTCCCGACCTTTTTTTGATGTTAAGCATTACAACTTCAACTCCTTTTTCTCTGGCATAAGTGGTTTTTTCTTTTTCTTTAAAACTAACCGCAGCCACATCCTTTAGATAGACAGTTCCTCCAAATGATTTTACGATGATGTTTTCTAATTCCAGTGGATTTTGAATTTCGCCCACAATTCTGATGTTATTTCTACTACCTTGTGAAGACAAATTTCCTCCTGATAGTGTCATGTTTTCAGATTTTACAGCATTTTGAATATCATCAAAACTAACTTGAGCTGCGGTCATTTTATAAATATCTACTGCAATTTCAACTTCTTTGTCATCTGCTCCAAGAATTACTGCTTTTTTTATTTCTGAAATTTCTTCAATATCATCTTGCAATAATTCAGCATATTTTTTAAGTTGTTGTGTGGTATAATTGCCTTGCAAATTGATATTCAAAATAGGCATTTCTTCGGATATATTTAGTTCAAATACATTCGGTTCTACCTTGCTCCCATTGTCCATAACGGGCCAATCGGCATTGGCTTTGCTGTTATCAACTTTGTCTTTTATTTTTTGTTTTGCATCTAATAGTGCAATTTTATCATCAAATTCAGCAATAATCATTCCATAATCCTGAAATGAACTTGAGGTAACTTTAACAACTCCTGAGATGTTTTTGATTTGTTTTTCTAATGGTTTTACAACCAGTTTTTCTACATCTTCTGCAGAATTTCCAGGAAAAACCGACGATATATAAATTTTATTTTCAATTACTTCTGGAAAAGCTTCACGAGGCATTGTTAAAAATGCCACTGTCCCCATAATTGCTATTAATAGCGTGATGATATAAACTGTTACCCGATTATCAACCGCCCAAGATGATATTTTAAATTCTTTGTGCTCCATTTTTTTACTTAAAAGTGTTTAGATAGGTTAGAAGTTTAGTGGGTTTATAAAAATTAAATTCTTTATAACCTATTTTTAAAAATTAAGTTTCATTCCTTCCGAAATCGTATTCATTCCTTCAACAATAATAATATCATTTGCTGAAATTCCTGCTAAAATTTCGGTAACATTATTGCCCGACTGTCCTGTTTTTACAACAACTTTTTTGGCAATTCCTGTTTTTTTAGTAGCCTGATCAACAATAAAAACAAATTTATTTTTCTCTCCATCTTCCTGAATTGTATTTGTTGGCACAACAATAGCGTTGTTTTTTGTATAATCAACAATTTGTAATTTTGCCACCTGATTTGGTCTCAATAAATTATCATTATTAGCCACAGAAACTTCTATTCCAAAACTTCTATTGGTAGGATTAATGTTGCTTCCTATTTGTCTTACTCTTCCGATTGATTTTTTTCCGATTGATGGAATTATGACATTTACAATTGAACCAATTTTTAATTTTCCAACATAACTTTCTGGTATTGAAGTTTGTACATACATATCTGATAAATTCACAATTCGCATTAAACCTTGTGGATTTGCTGCTACTACTTGTCCTCTTTCTACAAAAACTTCATCAATAACGCCACTAAAAGGAGCTTTTATCACGGTTTTTCCTAATTGTGCTTTCATTTGCATAACGCTTTTTTGTGCAGAAATCATTTGTGTTTGTGCTTGTAAATATTGAATTTCGGAACCAATCTTTTGATCCCAAAGATTTTTTTGTCTTTCGTAAGTTGTTTTTGCTAATGCAGCCTGATTTTCAATTGATGCTAATTGTTGGCTCATTCCAGCATCGTCCACACGGGCTAAAACTTGACCTTTACTTACATGCTGACCTGCTTTTACATTCAATGCAAGCAAAGTTCCTGGCATTTCTGGTTGAATTAAAATATTTTCTTTTGTGGTTATATTTCCTTGAATATCAATATAATGACTAAAAATGGTGTCGTTTACAGTTTGAACAGTAACCAATGTTTCAATCTTTTTTTTAACTTCTAATGTTGCCAATTCCTCATCAATTTTCATCAATTCTGATTGAATTTTAGTTCTTTTTTCTTTTAATTCTTTTATTTTTGATTTTTTTTCAGCATCGGTATTTTTTGAGCAACCTATTATTATTAAAGTAGTTGCAATTATAAATAGTAATTTTTTCATTTATATAAAATTTAATTTTTGTTTGTTTGTTTAATCCTTTATCTAAAAGTTCAACTATCGTTGTACTTTTTCAAATGATGCTTTTTTGTTAATAATA
>DYPB01000191.1 GCA_020720185.1 Flavobacterium psychrophilum
AAACAATACCAAACGTTTTTTTTCATTTTATAAAAAATTATTTTTCAAAGATAATAAATAAAAAAAAAAGCGGTTCATTTTAAATGAACCGCTTTTTTTTATTAAAGTTTTTGATAAGATTCAGGATTTACTATCACAAACTCAGTTCGTCGATTGGCTTGATGTTCTTCCTCAGTACATTTAACTTCATTGATACATTGATTGATTGGTAGTTCTTCTCCTCTTCCTTTTACACCGGTAATTCTATCGGCTGCTATTTCTTTTTTTACCAAATAATCTTTGGTCATTTCAGCTCTTTTTTGAGATAATTTATGATTGTATTTATCATCTCCGCGTGCGTCTGTAAAAGATTCAATTGCAACGATCATTTCGGGATATTGATTGAGGATAGCGACAATTCTATCTAATTCGACATCGGCATCAATTGATTTTCTGATAGCATATTTATCAAAATCAAATCTGACAGGTCCTAAAAAAATACGTGGCACTTCTATTACCGGTTTTTTAATAGGATTGAGTGAAATAGCTACCTTATTTGTAAATTCGTTTCTTTCACTTGTAATTAGGTTACTTTCTGCACCTTCATAATTTTCCATAGATGCTTTAAAAGCAAATTCTTCCTTACATTTTGTGTCAATATTAAAGGTACCGGAAGCATCAAGTACTTTTTCAGTTTCTAACTTACCATTGTGGAAAACAAATAATTTTGCACCGGAAATAGGTTGTTTTGTTTCACTATCAATTACATTGGCAACAATATATTGTTTGCAATCAAATTCTAACGGTACTTCTTCCGTAAAGAAATAAATATCATCATCTCCTTTACCTCCTGTGCGATTTGAAGAAAAATACCCTGTTTTTTTGTCGGAGTCAATTATGAAAGTAAAATCATCAGAAGGACTGTTTAATGGACTTTCTAAATGTATAGGGTTGGATTCAAAATTATAGGCAAAAATATCTAAACCTCCAAGTCCTTTAACTCCATCGGTAGAATAATATAAAATATTGTTTTTACTAATGAAAGGAAACATTTCTTGTTTTGAAGTGTTGATTTGCGATACATTGGTAGGTTTTCCATAAGAATTATCACCCATAATATCGGTTACATAAATATCTGAGCCTCCTTTTCCACCGGGCATATCGGAAACAAAATACAATTTTTTGTTATCATTAGAAAGAGCAGGATGTCCTACTGAGTAATCCTTGCTATTAAATGGAAGTGCTACCACATCAATCCAGTTTCCGTCTTCATTGATAGTAGCTTTGTAAAGGGCTAAATTAGACATTCCGGTAGAATCTTTTTCTACTTTACTTTCAAAATAATTATTTCGAGTAAAATAAACGGTCTTATAATCATGGGTAAAAGTCACATTGGCTTCATGATATTTTGAATTTACCTCCTCATTTATAAGGGTTTTGTTTATCAATTGACCATCCACATCTACATCGGTTGTATATAGGTCTAAGAAACGTTGACCGTTTGGTTTCCATTGGTCTTTTACGATGGTTGACCAAAGGGTTTTCTTCTTGGGGCTTGAAAAAATAATTTGTTTATTTTTATAAAAGGCGGGTCCAAAATCGGAATATTCACTATTTATAGATAAATCTTTAACGGTATATTTTCCGGATTTTTGAGAAAATCCAACTATTCCAATCAATAGAAATATTGCTAATAATATTTTTTTCATTTGTGGATAATTATATGGTTTTTTGTAATTTGATGGTTATTTAATCGTTTCTTCCCTTAAAGGTTAAAAGAATCGAGGCGATTTGAAATTGGTTTGCGATAATTGAATATCCCAAAGTAAAATTACTTCATGGGAGCCATCATTGTATTTACCTATATTTGACAAAGTGTAATCATAAGCGTATCCTATTCTCAAATCTTTTAAGGCAGTGATCAAAAACATACCGGATATAGAATCATCTAAACGGTAATTGGCACCAAGTTCAAATTTCTCATTTAATAAGAAATTAGCGGAAAAATCGGCTGAAATCGGTGAATTATATGCAATTTTAAGCATGGTAGATGGTTTAAATTTCAAATGATCACTTAACTCAAATACGTAACCGGCTGTAACAAATCCATGCATAATATCAGTAGCATGTGGGATTCCATTTGCATTGCTTTCAAAATGTTTATTCTCCAATAAGTTGGGTACCGAGAGTCCCACATAATAAGTGTTTGAATAGAAGTAAATCCCTGCACCAATATTAGGCGAAGTATTTTTTAAATCTCGATTGAAAGAGGGGTCTAATGTAGGAGCAATATCAGGTGTGTTCAAATTGCGATTGACATCAAAAAAGGTAATTCCTCCTTTGAGACCAAAAGCAAGTTTGGTTGTTTCAGAAGTAGGAATTGCATAAGAAAAATCGGCATAGATATTTTGTTCTTTTACAGGACCCAATTGATCTCCTACTAAGGATAATCCCAATCCCGTACGTTCCCCAACAGGTGCATGAACTGCTGCTGTAAGCGTTTGGGGTGCTCCATCAAAGCCCAGCCATTGGGTTCTTCCTAACAACCCTATACTCAACGTTTCTCTTGAACCCGCATAGGCGGGATTCATTATATTCATGTTGTACATGTAGTGCGTAAATTGTGCATCTTGCTGCCCAAAACCGTCAAAAAAGCTTAAAAAAGCAAAAAATAAAATACTGAATGTCGTTTTATTCATCTGATTGTATTTATTTAGTTTATATTATTGATAAGAATATTTCATTTTTTTTAAAAATATACAAATAATTGAAATATCCACTTAATAAAGATTGGTAAAAAAATATAAAGGTTAATTATTTTTATTGAAACTCTTTTAAATATTAAATATATTATTTTGCAATCAATAAAATAAATTCTAAATATTTAATCAAACTTCAAAAGATTTTGTAAAAATAATAAAAAAAATT
>DYPB01000192.1 GCA_020720185.1 Flavobacterium psychrophilum
GGCTGTATTATGTAAGCAACTTTCTTCCAACAATGTGTATAAACAATTGGCGGTAAGTGAATAATTCGAAAAAATAGTTTATATTTGCTAACAGCAAACGCAAAACCAAACGCTTGTGATTTTAGCAAAAGTCAGTAATTATTTAATCGCCACTGCTCATACACCAGCGTTAGCGGTCAGCTTAAAGACGAACATATAACAAACGACAGAATATATTTATGACAAATTACGACATCGAAAACGAATTGAGACCTAACCTAAGTTCAGACGAAAAACTTATCTGGACAGGAAAACCAAAGACAGGAATTTTGTTTAGGAGTTCTGACGCTTTTTTAATTCCCTTTAGTTTGCTTTGGGGTGGCTTTGCTGTATTTTGGGAGACTAGTGTACTGGCTTCCGGAGCTCCTTTTCCTTTTGCTCTTTTCGGAATCCCATTTGTTTTAGTTGGACTATATATAACAGTAGGACGATTTTTTCTTGACGCAAAGAAGAGAGCAAACACGATTTACGGCATCACTCCTGACAGAATTATTATTAAGACGGAAATATTCAGCAGAGAAATAAAATCATTAAATATTAGAACACTCTCCGACATTACAATTAATCAAAAAGCAGACAATAGCGGGACAATAACTCTTGGGCCGACCGACTTTAGATATGCTATGATGCAAGGAATGGAATGGCCAGGAGCAAAGCAACCACCAAGACTGGAATTCATAGAAGATGTAAAAAGTGTTTATGACAAAATCATCGACCTACAAAGACAAAAATAATGACACAAGAAAAAAGCCGAACCGCTAACAGCACCTACCCAAAAGGCGGGGTTTCGTGTTCCAAAGACAGTTTTGTGGTTAATCAAACATTAGTTTTTCAAATCAAATTTTGTGGTAAAAGTCCCGCCCTTCGGGTAGCTGCAAACCGTTAGGTGCAATTTTTCCGAACCACCACCACTTGACAGACACAAAAAAAAATGACTATCTTTGCAACAAATAATAAAGAAAATTCTTGAAAGTTGAACAAAACATAGAAAGGTTAAAGTACTTGCTGACATTGCTTAAAATGTCAGCAGATGAGCTATTGCCTTTAATAAGTGTAGGTTTGACAAAATCAATTACAAAAGACCAGATTTTAAGTCCAAGCATTGAACTTGGACATTTAAAAAGAATAGACAAAGTTTTTAATAAAGGAATTCATTATTATTTAGACCCAAAATCACCTGACGTCTCAAAAGACGCAAGTATCTTTTTTAGAAAAACAAAATTTGATGTTGATTTAAGTATAGGTGCAAGAAAAATAGTTAACCATTTTGAAGAATTCAAAATATCACTTTCAGCTATTGCTGAGCTTTCAGACATAAAATTTGAAAGAATTTTACCTGTTTTCAAAATCAACAATAATCCAAAAAATGTAGCCGAAGAAGTAAGGAAATTAATCAATGCTGAATTTAAAGATAAACCTAAAGAGTTTTTAACAGAGTTAATTAAAAAACTTGCTGAAAAAAATATTTTAGTTTTTGAATTCGTAGAAACTTGGAATAAAAAAGAAACTGCAAATATTGATGGATTTTTTTTAAAACCAAATGTTATAGTTTTAAAAAGACAACAAATTTCATTCAAAAGAGAAGTTTTTACTCTTGCTCACGAGTTAGGACATTATCTTTTAGATGAAGAAGAAATAGACCAAATTGATTACCAAAATTTAGCCAACCAAAATTTATCCAAAATTGAAAATTGGTGCAATGATTTTGCATACCATTTTTTAATTAACGAATTTGAAACTATAGTAGAAAATATTGATAACTCAACACCTCACAACGATTATAATATTGACCTAATAAAATCTATTTCTGCGAAAACACATTTAAGTAAAATGGCAATTTTCACAAAGTTGCTTTTATTAGACAAGATAAGTCCAGCTAATTATAAAAAAGTAAAAAATGGATTTGAAGAGGAATTTAGATTAGTCCAAGATAAAATTAAAAAGCAAAGAGAATTAGATAAACAAAATGGCATTAATGGAGGAGGTTCAACACCTATTCCAATAAAATCCCCTTTATTAGTTTCTACAATTCAGACAGCATTTTATGAAGGCGTAATTAATGAATATGAATTTTGTAAAAAACTAAATATTAAACCTGACAAAATAGACAGTTTCCTATATGAAAGTAGTAATTGATACCAGCTCGTTATTATCGTTGGTTAGATATTACTTACCATTTGACAAACAGAAAGTTTTATTTGAAATTATCAAAGCAAAAATTGCTGATGGAGAAATAGTGATTATTGATAAAATAATTGATGAATGTGAATATACTTCAAAAGGTATTGTATTGACAACTCTATCATTTTTGAAAGACAAAACATTTAACAAATCTCATAAATTGCCATTAAATACAGAATTTATTTTACCACCTGCACCAGTTAGATTTTACAGAATGGTAGATAATAATTTTGTAGTATCTGTTCAAAAAGCAAGACTTAATGAAACTCAATACGATTCACAAAAAAACGACTTTATGAATTCGGCAGATATGAAATTAATTCTTACAAGTCTAAACTTCAAAAAGGATTTCCCAACAGAAGAGGTATTTCTTATAACAGAAGAAACCGAAGTAAGTAACGACAATAAACTTTTCAAAAAAATTCCAGCGATTTGTTTGCAGTTAGACATTCAGACAATTAACTTACAACAACTAATTGAAAAATTAGAGGGAGTAAACATTGAAATAAAATAAAACTGCACCTAACATGGGTTTGGCAAAAGTGGGGCTTTAGTACTAGGCTGAACATTTGTACTTTCTATTAGCTTTTGTACTAAATTTGAACTTTAGTACTTTCTAATCCCCACCTTCGCCAAGGTGTGCTGTGAATGATTAACAAAGCAGATGTTAATCAAT